>JAMWBU010000015.1 GCA_023819255.1 Candidatus Omnitrophota bacterium | reverse complement strand
ATTGAAGATATCGTTCAGAAAATAATACAGGAGCACTTTGTTATGGCAATGATGGTTGACATTAAAGACGCAAAATGCTCGCTGGAAAAACTATCCAGGGAACTGACGGAACTTGGAAAAAAATTAAATTTAATTATACAGGTTCATCACGAAAACATTTTCAAAATGATGCACAGGATATAAAATGGCATTCACGCTTGAAGAAATATATGAAACGACCCGGATGATTCTTTTTGAAAAACTGGATATTCGCACCGCAACACTGGGCATAAACATAAAGGACTGTGTCAGTTCAAATTTTCAAACATTTCAGAAAAGAATATACCAGAAAATAACAAAATATGGCAAAGCCCTTGTCAAAAAAGCAAAACAAATAGAGATTAAATATGGCATTCCGATTGTAAATAAGAGAATCTCTCTAACTCCTATTAGCATGGTTATGGAATCGCACGCCACAGAGAAAAAATTTATCCAGATGGCAAAAATAATCGACTCTGCGGCAAAGGAAACAGACATTGATTATATCGGCGGATTCGGCGCTCTTGTTCATAAAGGAATGACAGAGGCAGAAAAAATACTGATGAATTGTTTTCCGGAAGTGATTGCCTCAACACAGCGCGTATGCTGTTTTATTAATGCAGGAAACACAAATTCCGGCATAAACATAGACGCGGTAAATATGACAGGAAAAATGCTTGTTGAAACAGCAAATAAAACCAAAAACGGTTCTGGCTGCGCAAGGTTTGTCATTTTTGTTAATGCGCCTGAGGATAATCCCTTTATGGCAGGCGCCTTTCATGGCCCTGGAGAACCTGATTTTTCTCTAAATATAGGAATAAGCGGGCCTGGCGCGGTAAGAAGCGTGGTCGAGAAAAATCCTGATTGCGACATCACAGAACTTTCTGAAATCATAAAAAGAACAGTTTTTAAAATCACAAGGGCAGGTGAACTTGTTGGAAGAGAGCTCGCAAAAAATCTGAATGTTCAATTCGGAATCGTCGACATCTCACTTGCTCCAACTCCTGCGCCAGGAGATTCTGTCGCTAAAATAATCGAGGCGTTTGGCATTGAAAAGGCAGGCGCGCCAGGATCAACATTTGCAATAGCACTTTTAATGGATGCCGTGAAAAAGGGCGGCGCAATGGCAAGCGGAAATGTCGGAGGATTGAGCGGAACATTTATTCCTGTCAGCGAAGACGCGGGAATGGCTGAGGCAGTGGAAAAAAATGCTCTCATAATCGAAAAGATTGAAGCTTTTACCGCTGTCTGCTCTGTGGGTATCGATATGATTGCGATTCCTGGCGATACTCCGCCTGAAACAATAAGCGCTATCATTGCTGATGTCCTTGCAGTGGGCATCATTAACAACAAAACAACGGCAGCAAGAATAATTCCTGTTCCCGGGAAAAAACCAGGAGATAAAGTTTCATTCGGCGGGCTGCTCGGTGAAACGCCTGTGATGGCGGTGAATAAATTTTCATCCTCAAAATTTTTAAAAAGGGGCGGAAGAATGCCAGCGCCCCTGACCGCTCTTCATAATTAGAAATTCATAACAACTTCTTAAAAAATCCCCCTTCTGTCCCCCTTTATGAAAGGGGGAAATTGCTTTTGAAATCCCCCTTCTGTCCCCCTTTATGAAAGGGGGAAATTGCTTTTGAAATCCCCCTTCTGTCCCCCTTTATGAAAGGGGGAAACTGCTTTTGAAATCCCCCTCCTGTCCCCCTTTATGAAAGGGGGAACTCATCTTCAAAATCCCCCTCAATTCCCCTTTAGAAAAGGGGGAAGGATGAAGGAAGGAAAGAAAGGCAGGGGATTTTTTATAATTTTGATTATTAGCAGACATTGTTTTTTATTATTTCGAAAACCTCGAAAAAATCATTGCTTTTGCAAACATGGTTCACAATTTCATTAAGCTGATTGGATGTGGAATTGAAAGCGATTGATAAACCACATATCTTAGCAATTGGTACATCCCCTTCGCTATCGCCAACACATATGACCTGCTGCGGAAGAATTTTCTTTTTTTTCAAGATATTTTTCAAGATTTTACCTTTTTCGCCATGTGAGATATTGATTCTCACCCCACCTGTAAGAATGCCATTGCGCTTCAGCAAACGATTTGAAACGACAACATCAAAACCAATTTCCTTTTTTAATCTTTCAGGAATATATTGCAGGCCTGTTGAAATCGCAATAAGGCAAAAGCCCATTTTTTTTAATCGAAGAAGACACCTTTTCGCATTCTTTGAATATGGAACACGATTGAATAGCCCTGAAATTCGGGATTCAGGCATTCCTTTCCAGTGCATGGCATCAAGTTTGCAAAATTGCCTGTAACTGATTTTGCCAGCAAGAAACATATCCTGGTACTTGTGGGCAAGCGCATCCCAGTTGCCAAGCCGCTCGTGAAGATACCTCCAGGAGCTGATCGGTTTAACTATTGTTCCGTCGATGTCAAAAACAATGGCAATAAATTTTCTTTTCTTCCTCACAGTTACCTCACCAAACCAGCAAGCTGGCCGCATGCAGCTTCAATATCAGCGCCCCTTGACCTCCTGATTGTCACTCTTACGCCTTTTCGAATCAGGTTATCCAAAAACCATTTTATTTTTTTGCTTGAAGGCGGATTAAAAGAGCACTTTTTTATACTGCTAAACGGTATAATGTTTACATCTGCAGACAATGAATTTGCGACTTCGGCAAGCGAAAGTGCGTGTTTTCCATCATCATTTATTCCATTCAGCAAAATATACTCAAATGTTATTCTTCTTTTTGTTTCATTCCTGTAGAATCTGCAAGCGTCAAAAAGCCGCGGCAAAGGAAATTTTCTATTTATCGGCATAAGCATGCTTCGGGTTTCATTTATTGCAGAGTGAAGAGAGATTGAAAGACGAACCTGCCAGCCAATTTTTGCAAAATCTATTATTCGCGGCACGACTCCGGAAGTTGAAACAATTATCTTCCTGCTTCCGATGGCTATGCCATTTTTATCGGTTATTATCCTGACTGCCTTAATAACTGAGTCATAGTTATCAAACGGTTCTCCCATTCCCATAAAAACAATGTTGGTGATTTTTATTTGCTCCCTGAACATAATATACAAAACCTGTCCGAGTATTTCAGAAACCTTGAGATTTCTAATAAATCCCATCTTTCCGCTTGCGCAAAACAGGCAACCAAACTTACAACCAACCTGCGTTGAAATACAGATGGTTGTTCTTTGATTTTCTGGAATCACTACTGTTTCAATAAACCTGTTATCGAAAAGACGAAAAACATATTTTTTTGTTCCATCTCTGGATATCTTTACATCAAAAACCTCTGGAAATTCAGCGGTATATTCAGAAGCTAAAACTTCTCTTAATTTTTCTGGCACATCAGACATTTTTGAAAATTCTTCAACCCCCCTCGCATAGAGCCAGTTGAAAATCTGGATAGCCCTGTATGTTGGTTCTCCTGAGAAAGAAACAAGTTCGCCAAGTTCAGCTTGGTCCAGGTCCCTGATATTCTTTTTCATTTTTTCCCTGCCTCTACAATCCTGCATTCAGCATCCGGCCGTCTGGCATAAAACAGAACCTTGTTCTTTGCGTAATCAAACACTTCGCTGTCTGCAATTTTGCCTCTTATTACGCACAATGGTCCTGGCGCAGATTCGCAATAGATCACAAAATCTCCAGTTTTCGCAAGATTTGCGAGAAGTTCGTTTTCATTCTTATTTCTACCTACCACAATCAGTACATCCTTATGCCAGAAAACCCTTCCACGTTTGATAAGTTCTGCGTCTTCCATTGTAGTGTAAGGCCATTTAAGAAATAGCTGCTTCAATTTTTCAGCATAGATTCTATCTGTAAGAAGGCACCCGCCAGCAGGTTGTGAAAAACCGGACAGCCCCATCTTTTCCGCAAGATAAAGCTGTTGCTTGCGTTGCCTTCCTGAAATTGCGAATAATTTTTCTCTATCAATAAGCCCTTCTATTTCAGGTATGGTTGGGTCAAGAAGTTTTGCGGACAAAGGCCTGAGAATTCTTCCCTCTAAATTTGATTTTTTTTCTGTTAGTTTCATAAATGCTCTTGTTTGAGAAAATGGCCTTTGATTGAGAACCTCTCCTGTGAAAACAAAAGAAGCCTTGATTTCCTCCATAATTTTTGCGGCTTTCCTGAACATATAAATCTTGCAATCAATACAGGGATTCATACCAGAACCATAACCATATTCAGGATTTTTTACGATATGGAGGTATTCTTCACCCATTGCTATTACTGTAGCTTCGGTACCCATAAAATCTATCGTTTCTTTTTCCATAAGATCAGCGTGAAAAAATGGCGATGCAAAGATAATTAAAAAAACATCCACACCCTGGCTTATAATCAATCTTGTGGCGATCATCGAATCAAGTCCACCGGAAACAAGCCCGATTGCTCTGATTTTCATAACAAATAATTTTATCATATAAGCGACATGACATATCATTATAAAATGGAAAAGCAAGGCACATAGGAAATGTTTAGATTGACTTAAAAGCTTATATAAAGTAGAATTAAAGGTATGATTCCAAGATACTCAAGAAAAGAAATGGCAGATGTCTGGTCGGATGAGAGCAAGTATTCAACATATCTTAAAGTTGAAATCGCAGTTCTGGAAGCGTATGAGAAAATTGGAATTATTCCACCAGGAGTCGTTTGCCACATTAAAAAGAATGCAACAGTAGATATAAAAAGAATTGAAGAAATTGAGAAAGTTACAAACCACGATATTATCGCCTTCGTTGAACAGATAGGCGAAACAATAGGTGAAGCAAGCAGATACTTCCACTATGGAATGACATCTTCGGACCTTGTTGACACAGCAACAAATCTTTTGCTTGTCAGGGCAACAAACATTTTACTTGAAGATCTTAATAAATTTGCCAGAACACTGAAAAAAAGTGCGTTAAAGTATAAGAACCTATCTCAGATAGGCAGAACGCATGGAATCCACGCTGAACCAATTACATTCGGTTTTAAAATAGCCGGATGGTATTTTGAGATAAAAAGAAACATTGAAAGATTAAGAAACGCGCTTTCTGAAATAAGCGTGGGAAAAATTTCCGGAGCAGTCGGTACTTACTCGAATATACATCCGAATGTTGAAAAGATTGCGTGTATGAAATTGAAACTAAAACCGGAAACATTTTCCACTCAGATTATCTCCAGAGACCGATATGCTAGTTATATTGCCACCCTTGGCGTAATTGCATCATCCTTCGAAAAGATCGCCCTGCAAATAAGATTACTTCAACAAACAGAAATCAATGAAGCGGCTGAACCTTTCGGAAAAGGTCAAAAAGGTTCATCCGCAATGCCGCACAAAAGAAATCCGGTTCTCTGTGAAAGAATATGCGGATTGGCAAGAATAATAAGAAGAAATGCCATCGTAGCAATGGAAAATGTGGCACTATGGCATGAAAGGGACATTAGCCATTCTTCAACAGAAAGAATAATCCTGCCTGAAAGCACAATTCTTCTGGACTATATCATAAACCTTGCTGACACAATCATTTCGAATATGGATGTTTTTCAAAGCGCAATGGAAAAAAATATCAATCTCACAAAGGGACTGATATTTTCACAAAAGGTGCTATTGCTTCTTTGTGATAAGGGCATGCCTCGCAAACAGGCATATGAAATTGTTCAAAAGAATGCATTAAGATCCAGAAATGAAAATATAGAGTTTATGAACTTACTTCTCGAAGATCCGATGGTAAAAAAACATCTGTCAGAACAGGATATAAAGGAGTGTTTTAACCTGCAATGGTATCTCAGAAATATCAAAAATCTCTTCCGAAAGCTCAAATGAGACGACTGTTTATTTCATTTCAAAACAGTTCAATGCTTTTCAACAAGAATAAAATAACAGGTACCCCGATAGAAAAATGCGATATCTCAAATCTCAGACGTTTGATGAACGAGGGGCGCTGGACAAAAAATTTTTTAAATCAAGTCCCTGAATTACACTACTACAAATTTTTTCAGCATCTGGAAAGTACTTTTCCAGGCCTCAGCGTAATACGGGCAAAAAGAAAGAACATTGAAATAGAGAAGGATTATTCTTATTTTCTTGCAAACTTTATGACAGTAGACGGAACAAGAGTCGCAGGCACTGCGAATATTTCAGAAGATGAAACAAAAATCCTGACAGAAGAAATTTTGAAAACATTTGACCAGTTCAATTTTTCTGTTGTTGGACCAGGACAGATCCTCGTATGGTTTCAGGGCAGATATCCATACAAAAACTGGAAATTTCCAGATCAAATAATCAACCATGATTACACAGAATATCTCCCGCAGGAAGGAACCCTGCGAACACTGGTAAGAATCATTGAAAATTCATGGAGATTGCTTGAAAAACATCCTGTCAACAGGATCAGAATTGACCTTGGTGAAAATCCGGCTAATTTTCTCTGGTTCCACAGCCAGAACAAAAATGTTCAAAAAATCCAACTGTTATCGGAAAGAATGGGCGTCAATACGTTGTTCTGGTCGAATAATAATAAATTGCAGGATATTGCATATTTTCTGGGCTTTAACATTGTCAGTCAAATGCCTGTAAATATTGAAGAAAATTCAATTGTCTGGATAAATCTGGAACCGCAAACCTGCGATTTAATAGGAGCAATCCATACCTGTGAATTGATCGATAGAGAAATAATCGGAAAATTCGGTGGTGAAGCCGAAAGGTTAGTGATTGAATTCAACAGCAGTTTCTATAGAGCTTTTGGCGTTTCGCTAAATTTCCTTTATCCTGCTGAAAAAATGAGCGCCCTGAAAAAAATCCTGCTTGCAAGAAAAACAGCAGGAATCTTTCTGGTAGAAAATGGTTGAAGTAATAATCTCTTTTGGCAGCAATCTTGGAAACCGCAGAGAAAACATCAATAAAGCGATAAAAAAAATATCAGAAAAAGTTGAGATACTAAAAGTATCAGAAATTTACAGAAGCGCGCCACAGGAGGGCGTCTCTGGCGGCTGGTTTCTTAACGGCGTCCTTTCCGGGAAAACATCAATGAAACCAGAATCACTTTTGAAATTTCTCAGATCAATAGAAATTGAACTCGGAAGGCCTGCTGATCATAAAAAAAACACAGCAAGAACAATTGACCTGGACATACTATTTTACGGTGGCAGTATAATTAGAAAAAGAAATCTTTCAATACCACATCCCGAATTAACAAAAAGAAAATTCGTTTTGAAAGGCCTGATGCAGGTTAGCCCGAATTTCATTCATCCGCAAAATAAAATTTCCATAAAAAGAATATGGGAGGAGTTCAAAAATGAAAGTGCTCGACAAAAAAAGTGACATTAGATCAGAAATTGAAGACGCAAGAAGATCGGGAAAAAAAATTGGATTTGTGCCAACTATGGGATTTCTTCATCAGGGACATATTTCGCTGATCAGAAGAGCGAAAGAAGATGGCTGTTTTACCATTGTTTCAATTTTTGTCAATCCTCTTCAATTCAGGCCTGGCGAGGACTTTCACAGGTATCCGAGAGACACAAACCGTGATTTATCTATGCTGGAAAGCGAATCCGTTGATGCTGTTTTTACGCCTTCGACAGAAGAAATGTATAAGAAGCCGCATTTAACAGAAGTCAGTCTCTCTAACATATCAGAAAAACTTGAAGGAGCATTCAGGCCAGGACACTTCAGAGGGGTGTGCACTGTTGTGACAAAACTGTTCAACATAGTAAAACCAGACAGAGCTTATTTCGGATGGAAGGATGCCCAGCAACTCATTATAATAAAAAAAATGGTTTCTGACCTCGATTTTAACATTGAGATTATTCCTGCGCCAACCGTAAGAGACCCTGACGGACTTGCGGCAAGCTCCAGAAACACATATCTTTCGCTGCAAGAAAGAAAAAGAGCGCTCGTCCTTTCAAGGGCTTTACAGAAAATAAAAGAAATGGTAGAATTTCAGCAAATAACAGATGCCGCTGCGTTGATTGAATGCGGAAAGGAAATAATCAATTCAGAAAATGTGGAATTGCAGTATCTTGAAGCAGTTGAACTTGAAAACCTTGAACCCGTTCATACCATCAAAAAAAATACAGGGGTTTTAGGGGCGATAAAAGTTGGAAATGTTAGATTGATTGACAATATAATATGGGAATAAAATGATATATCCGGTTTGCAGAGTCAAAATAAAAGGCGGGGTGGTCACAGACAAAAAACTCTACTATAATGGAAGCATAACCATTTCTGGCGATATTTTGAAAGCGGCAGGAATCAGGCCGGCAGATATGGTTGATGTGCTAAATTTGAATAACGGCGCAAGGGTAACAACTTATGTAATAGAGGGCCCTGAAAAAAAAGGAGAAATATGTTTGAATGGGCCTTCGGCAAGGTTTTTTGAAAAGGAAGACGAAATCGTAATACTTGCGGTATGCTACCTGACTGAAAAAGAAAGAAAAAATTTCAGGATGAGAATCGTATCCCTGTCAAAGAAGAATCGGGTTATCAAACAGGGGGGCAAAAATGCGAGGAATGAGAAAGGCGATTAAGAAGTACAGTGCAACGCGCGCCCTTTCAGGAGTCCTTAAAGTTTTACCGCATCTTTCGGACACAAACATCCTGCGGATTCTGTCGATAGCCGAGAAATCTTCTGTAAACCCTGCCTTTAAGGAAAGGGTTCTTGTCATTGAAGAACAGATAAAAAACGGGCATCCAGCACTTGATATTGTAAGACGCCTTAATAAGCAGCTATCTTCTGTGCCAAAGAAAAAACTTATATCAAACCTCTTTTCAAATGCAATGTTTGAAGGAACAGCAAAAAGGCAGGAAATTTTTGCAAAAGAAGGATGGAGACCGCCTTTCTTTTTTGTGCTCAGTCCCACAATGAAATGCAATCTTAAGTGCACAGGATGCTATGCCGCGCAGTACGAAAAAAAAGATGTAATTACAACGGAACTCATTGACAGGATTTTCAAAGAAGCTAAAGAACTTGGAATTTATTTTGTTACCATAAGCGGAGGAGAACCATTTTATAGAAAGGATCTTCTGGACATCTGGGAAAAACACAATGATATGTTTTTCCTCGTTTACACCAACGGAACTCTTATCGATAGCAAAATGGCGGAAAAATTGAGGGACCTTGGAAATGTAGCGCCTGCTATCAGTGTTGAAGGGTTTAAGGAAGAAACAGATAAACGCAGGGGACAGGGAGTGTATGAAAAATTGCTCGAGGCATGGAAAAACCTCAGGGATAATGGAGTCCTTTTTGGATTTTCAGCGACCTGCACAAGATACAACGCCGAAGTAATTTATAGCGATGAGTTCATAGATTTTATGATAGAGCAGGGCGCTCTATTTGGCTGGTATTTTCAATATATTCCCATAGGAAGAAAACCCGATACATCTCTGATGGCAACTCCCCAGCAAAGAGCACGGGCAAGAGAAAAACTTCAACATATCAGGAACACAAAACCAATCATACTTGCCGATTTCTGGAACGATGGACATCTTGCGGGCGGCTGCATTGCGGGCGGAAGGGTTTATTTCCATATAAATGCGCTTGGCAACATAGAACCCTGTGTTTTCACCCATTTTACAAAGGATAATATCCAGAACACGACAATAAGACAGGCGTTGCAGAGCGATCTTTTCAAAGAAATACAAAAAAATCAGCCGTATTCTAAAAATCTGATGTGTCCATGCATGATTATTGACAACCCGCAGGTGTTGAGAAATATAGTCGCTAAAACAGGGGCCAAACCGTCGTACCCTGGAGCCGAAGCAATAATAACTGAAAACGCGGCGTTCCTTGACCAGTACGCAAAAGAAATCCATCAACTCTGGGATCCTGTATGGGTTGAAAAATACGACTCTGGCAGAAAATTAAAAGGGATTGATGCAGAGGTTGCCGCAAGACTATTTAATGATAAGAAATAAGGTTTTCCAGGTTCTCCACAGAAAATTTTACAATGAAATGGATAAGCAGGGTGGTCTGCACTATAAATAGAACCAGTTCAGTAAAAAGCATAAGAACTGATAAGCCGCACGATGTTTATTTCAAACCCGGCCAATTCTTCAAGGTTTTCTCCAGTAAGGGATTCAGGTATCTTTCAGTCTCCTGCTCTCCGTCGCAAAAATACCTGGAATTTACAAAAAGGGTCACACAAAGCGATTTCTCTATGTGGTTCAATGAGTTGAAAACTGAAGATGAGATTGTCATTGAAGGTCCTTATGGCAGATTTACTCTTGAAAACGATGAACAAAAAATCGCCTTTATAGCCGGAGGAATTGGGATTACTCCGATCTTCAGTATGCTGGAAGACGCCCGCATCAATGGCGAAAGACGAGATTACATCCTTTTCTATGGCAACAAACGTTCAGATGACATTCCTTTCTATGCTGAACTTTGCGATTTTTCCTCATTGATTAGTTTGAAGATATTTTTATTTATTGAGGAAAATGATGGAACCATAAAAGATCTGTATCATTGTGGTCGTCTGGATTTTGAAAAAATCCGCGTGGTCCTGCCAGACATTAATAAAAGAGCCATTTTATTGTGCGGACCAGAAAAAATGGTCGAAACTATTCTTCAGGAAATAAACAATTCAGGCGCAGTTTATAAGAATATCAAAACGGAAAAAATTCTCGGTTACACAGGAGGATAATATGAAGTATGTATGTAAAATATGTGGATATGTATATGACCCTGAAAAAGGGGACGAAAATCAGAACATTCCGCCAGGAGTGCAGTTTAACGAGTTGCCAGATTCGTGGGTATGCCCTGAATGCGGGGCTGGAAAGGAAGAATTCGAACCTTTTTAAGGAGCGGCCAATGGAATTAATCAGGAATATTTTTTGCATCAAGGCAATTGACTGGGACATTGCAAATTTTCACGGATATTCCACACCTTTCGGAACCACTTATAACGGATATCTTATCAGGGGAGAAAAAAATATACTGATTGACACGGCAAAATATTACTGCGAAAATGAGTTTTTTGAAAAAATTGAAAACATTCTTCCTGTTGACAGAATCGACTTTGTCATCTCAAATCACGCCGAAATGGACCACTCGGGCCTCATTGAAAAAGTAATCGCAAAATCAAATGCCACACTTATATGCAGCCCCAAAGGCAAAGAAAATCTTGAAAAACACTTTCATAAGAAATTTGAAAAAATTATCGCTGTTGAAAATGGCCAGATATTATCGCTGGGAAACACAACGTTTCAATTTTTTCATACGCCAATGGTTCACTGGCCAGATTCTATGTGCGCATATTTCATCGACAAGAAAATTCTTTTCTCCAGCGACGCCTTCGGCCAGCACTTCGCTGGTGCCGAATTTTTTGCTGACGAAGTTGGTTCTGATATCATTTTCAGAGAAGCAAGAAAATATTATGCAAATATCGTAAATCCATACGGGGCTGCCGTCAGAAAAACCCTTGCAGCAATAAGTGGTTTGCAAATTGAAATGATTTTACCTGCGCACGGACTGATATGGAGAAAACCAGACGACATCAAGAACATCGTCAATAAATATTCCGCATGGGCATCAAATCAATCAGGCGAAAAGGTACTTATCATCTATGAAACAATGTGGGGTTCGACAAAAAAAATGGCTGAAAAATGCTATATTGAAGCCGTTAAAAGAAATTATAAGGCGGAGATGTTCAATCTGGATATCAGAGATATTTCAGATATTGTTGCGGAAATGCCGGAAGCAAAAATTGTTTTGTTCGGTTCATCCATACTTCACGGACAGATCCTTCCGAAAATGGCAGGGCTTCTCACTTACCTTACAGGATTGCGGTTTGAAAAAAGAAAAGCATGGACTTTTGGTTCCTATGGCTGGGCAAGATCGAGTTTTGAAAGGTTTGAAGCTCTTGTAAAAGCAGCAGGTTTTGAAATGCCCTGCAATGGCTACTATGTTCAGTTTGTCCCTGATGAAAATTCCATTCAAACACTCATCAAGCAATTGAAATCAGGAATTTTTGACCCGAGCCAACAACAGGAGCATCTGTGAACAGTGATTTATCCATTTTGCTCAATACAGGAATTTGCGCCATTATAAGACTGCATGCAAGAAATTTTGAAATTAAACCATTAATTGACTCTCTAATTCAGGGGGGGATAAAAGCCCTGGAAATAAGTTTTGACACGCCTGACGCCGCAAGATTGATAAAAAAAATAAAAGAGTATGCTGGTGAAAAAATCCTGCTTGGAGCAGGCACAATAATTAATAGTGAAAGCGCAATCAGCGCCATAGAAAATGGCGCGCAATTTCTTATCAGCCCTCACCTTGATGAAAATCTCTTACGATTCTGCGCGGACAAAAATATTCCCTGCATTCCAGGAGTTTTCACCCCAACCGAAATATGTACCGCATGGAAAAATGGAGCAAACATTGTAAAGATCTATCCTGCCTCGGCGCTCGGTTGCAAATACATAAGAGCCATGAAATCCGGACCCTTTGAAAAAATAATTTTTATGGCTGTTGGAGGAATCAGTTTAGCGAATGCGGCAGATTATCTTGCGGCAGGTGCTACCATCCTCGGAATTGGCGGAGCGCTCGTCAATGACCGCCTTGTGAATAACGGAGATTGGGAAATAATAGAAAAAACAGCCTCTCATTTTATTGAGATTGCCAGATCAAAGAAGGATAACAATGATTGATGTTATCACAATCGGCGAAACAATGGTAAGACTTTCCACAATAAATTATCGGACACTGGAACAATCCGGGATGCTTGATTTTTCAGTTGCAGGATCTGAGTCCAGTGTGGCAATTTCACTTTCCCGTCTTGGAATAAAAACAGCATGGATTTCAAAACTTGTCGACGATCCTCTCGGAAGAAAAATTGTCCAGAATATTCAGAGCCATGGCGTTGACACATCAAAAGTCGTCTGGACACAGAAAGGCAGAATCGGGATTTATTTTATCGAGTATGGAGTGACGCCGCGCTCAACAAAAATTGTTTATGATAGAAAAAACTCTGCAATAAATTCGTTGAAACCGGAGGAAATCGACTGGAACTGTTTCAATGATGTAAAACTGGTTCATCTATCAGGTATTACCGCGGCATTAAGCAAAAACTGCGCGGAACTCGTAAAAAAAACCATTTTTGAGGCAAGAAAAAAAAGAAAAAAAACTGTTTCTTTTGATTTGAATTATCGCAGCAGGTTATGGGGTGTTAGAAAAGCCAGGATTTTTTTTGAAAAAGTTTTGCCGAATATTGACATATTGATCGCGGCAAAACGAGACATTGAAATGGTCTTTGGAATGAAAATCAGTGTGGAAAGTATGTTCCAGAAAATAAAAGAAATGTTTGGAAACAAAATTATTGTTATTACTGCTGGTTCCAACGGAGCATTTGCGCACGATGGAAAAATATATCATTGCAAGGCATATAAAACATTTGAAGTAGACCGCATAGGCGCAGGAGACGCATTTACCGCAGGTTTTATCTACGGATATCTCATTAAAAAGGACACAATTTCCGCTCTTTCTTATGGAAACGCGATGGCCGCCTTAAAGTATACAATGCCTGGAGATATTCCTTACATAACAAGAAATGATATTGAAAACCTGATTTTGAAAGGATCCTGCAGTATTGAAAGATAAAACGAGGGGAATGCTGATTGAAAAGCGCACTACCTTTTATTCTATCAATTGCATTCGCAGCAATTCTCTGTTTTGCTTTTCCTCCTTTTAGTTGCTGGTTTATCGCATGGATTGGATTGGTTCCACTTTTCTTGATTCTCGATAACGATAAAATTCATATAAACAAATTTATTGCTGGGCTTGTCTCGGGTTTTGTCTTTCATGCTATCACTCTTTACTGGATTTCATCTGTGGCCGGTGTCTTTTATCTTTTTCTGGCGTTATATTTGGGATTTTTCTGGGGTATCTTCTTTTCGCTGATTTTCTCTTTTCGCGTCGAGTTAAGAGCTGTTATAGGAACGTCTCTATGGTATTTCCTTGAAATTATTTTACAGCATCTATTCACTGGATTCCCATGGGTTTTTATCTCTCTTTCTCAATGGAATTTTCCCCTTGCCGCAAATATGGCATCAATCATCGGTTCAGCAGGACTTTCAACGTTAATTGTATCCATCAACATCTCTATCTACCTGATGCTAAAACACAGAAAATTTATACAGTTTCTATCATTTTTGTTAATCTTAGTTTTGTTGAACATCGTATCGTCAATGAACGCCGTCAGATGTCAGCATAACAGTTCTGTTAAAATTTTCGCTATACAGGGTAATGCCGGTTATTTTGGTCAGGATCCGTGGGGCACATTTGAAAAATACCGCGATCTTACTGATTCAATAAAGAAAGAATGCGACCTTGCAGTATGGCCTGAAAGCAGTTATCCCTCAATAGTCGAAAATGATAGCGAAGTTCTTAAATACCTGATTGAAAAATCTTATGATTTTCCAATTCTCATTGGCTCAATGAGTGCAGAAAACGGCAGCATTCATAATAGCGCCTTTCTTTTTAACAGAGGCATTTTAAGTAGATATGACAAAAGCCATCTTGTGCCTTTCGGTGAATATGTGCCCGGGAAAAAATTCAGTTTCGTTAAAAAAGCGTACATAAGAATCGCGGGCGGCATTCCGGATATGAAACCAGGGAAAAATTCAGGCGTGTTTAATCTTAATTCAAAAAAATTTGCCGTTTTGATTTGTTTTGAAAATATATTTCCGGAGATCGCGCAAAAAAATATGCAATACAATCCTAATTTTTTTGTTACGATAACAAACGATTCGTGGTACGGACATTCTTTCGGGCCATATCAACATTTCGCGCATAATATATTCAGGGCAATTGAAACAGGAAGATATGTCATTCAGGTGTCGACAACAGGAATAACGGGCTATGCAACTCCGAACGGAAAATTTGACACACTGGGAAAAAATGGAGAAAAACTTTTTATCAGAGGTATCCAGGAAATCGATGTTCCGGAATGCAAAAACAAAAAAACAATTTACACGCTCGCTGGAGAAACAACTATAGCAATGATTTTCCTTTTATTAACAGGGGCTTATTTATGCAAGAACTGAATAAGATAGAACAGAAATGCGGACATAAATTTATAAATCGCAATCTCCTTGAGACCGCGTTAACCCATTCGTCATATGCCAATTTGAAAGGGATTGAATCAAACGAAAGGCTTGAGTTTCTTGGAGACGCTGTTTTAAACTTTACTGTGGCTGTTGAAATATTCAAAAAATATCCTCAAAAAAACGAACAATTCCTGACAGAATTGAAATCCGCATATGTTAACAGGAATTTCCTTCATCAGGCCGGGACAAAGCTTTCTCTCGGGAAAGCGCTCAAACATGTGGGATTAAAAAACCCAAGACTGGATCCTGTTGTTGAGGCGCTGATCGGCGCAATTTATCTTGATGGCGGTTTTCAAACAGCAAGAAAGTTTATCAAAAAATTCATATTGAGTAGAACCGCAGGACCATTACAGGATTACAAAGGATTGTTGAAAACAGTAGTAGCGGAAAAATTCAAAAAACTCGTGATTTATAAAGTTGAAAAAATTTCAGGTCCGCAACATAAAAAGATTTTCACGATACTGGCAAAAATTGAGGAAACAGAAATTAAAGCAAGAGCCAGTGGACGAACCAAAAAAGAGGCAGAATTAAAAGCATCACAATTGTTGCTTAAAAAGATTATAGACTCCCCTGTTTCATAAAAATTTCCTTTCAGTCCCACTTCAGAAAATGGGGAAACTGCATTTACTCCCCTCTTTTTTAAAAAGGGGCAGGGGAGATTTTTTAGACTTTATCGATTTCAAAAATTATCATTGACTCCACTTTTTAGAAAAAGGGAACCAAAAGTACAGTTGAATCGCGGGAATAATGAGTGAAAACCACAATACAATACGAATTGATACAAAAGCGAAGTCGCGTAATCTATTTCTTTGTCAGATTGTAGATATAATACTGCTCAATGAGACCCGCGAAGTTCATCGTTACCCAGTATAAAAGCAGGCCGGATGAAAAATTATAAAACAGCACAAGCATCATCAACGGCAGCACTATGTTCATGAATTTTTGCGATTGCTCAACAGCAGGGGTCATCCTCTGCTGGAAAAAAGATGTGATAAACATCAAAAACGGAAGGATGTTTATGGGAACTGAACCAATCGATGCGACTGTATCAGGCATGGAAAGGTCCTTTATCCAGAGAATAAACGGGCTTCCCCTTAAATATATTGAACTTCTTAACGCAAGGAAAAAACCAACAAAAATCGGAATCTGAATAAGCATCGGAAGACAACCGCCAAATGGATTTATTTTGTAAGTCTTATAAAGATTCATCATTTCCCTTTGCAACATCTGCGGATTGTCCTTGTATTTTTTTTGAATATCCTGCAAATATGGCCTCAATTTTTGCATCTGTTTCATTGAACGCAAACTGTTTCTTGTCAGTGGAAAGAAAACCAGTTTTATTAAAACAGTCAGGAGAATAATGGAAAGACCCCAGTTTGGAATAAATCTATGAAATGAATTCAATATGTAAAATATAAATCTGCCCATAGAAACAAAAAATCCGGTTCCGAAGACCCTGATATCTTTAATTTCAGACCTTGCCACAAAATAATCAGACGGTCCAATATAAAAAGAAAAATTGAATTTCCTCGACTTGCCTGCTGTAAGTTCCACGGACGGGATGTGGAATCCCCATGAAATTCTGGAAGATTTGTTTTCAACACGAAATTCAACCGGCTCATCCGATCTGAAATAATACATCTGATATCTTGTTCTTACAACGCAGGCATTGCCTGAAATTTTTTCCTTCATCTGCCTTGCGACATTAAATTTATAAGGTTTCCCGCCATTCATTACCATAAAATCGACAGACGCTTCTTCAGGATGATGTCTGTTGAGAAAAAGTGAACCAAGAGAAATGTTCAATCCACCGGCAGAAATGTTTTTATCTAAAATATTTTTCTGCTCTATCCCAACTTTTAAAGAATATTCAACAGGCGATATCTCTATGGTTTTCTTATGTTCCAATCCATTTTGTTTTGCTCTTAAAATCAAGAAATCATCCTTTGAATCAGGAGAGATATCATAAACAATCTGGCTTGTTTCTCCGTCAACCATGTCAAGAAGCGTTGTTCCATTCTGAAAAAACAGAAACCTTTTTTCGTCAGGTCGGGTGTACCCATTCAGTGAAAAGGAAACGATTTTTCCACCAAGCAAATCCAGAGAAAAATTATAAAGTTGGTTTTTCAATTCTCTCCTTCTATCCGATATTTCAAAATCCTCTTGATTTTCAGAAATTTCATGATCAATGCTGGCAGGTTCGGGTTGTTGTGGTTTAGAAATCGGTTTATGTTTTCCTGGCATCATACTGAACAATATGATAACAGCAAGCGCCAACCCAAATGCTATGAGTATTCTTGATTCTTCTTTCATTTCTTATTCCCTTCGGGCAACGGATCATATCCTCCAGGATGGAATGGATGACATCTCACTATTCTTTTAAAAAACAGACCCATCCCTTTAACCATCCCGAATCTCTCCACTGCCTCAATAAAATAATTTGAACAACTTGGATAAAATCTGCAATGTTTTCCTGAAAAAGGCGAAATAAAAAGCTGGTATATCCTGACGGTTAAAATTACCGTATGATTCAGAAAACCTTTTTTTTGATCGCTGTCCATTCTTTCCGTATCTCTTCTCCTGTCAACCCCTTGCAACCTGATTTTATCCTGACTATAATATCGCCGTTTTCAAATGTCTCTCTTATCAAGGACCTGAAAATTCTTTTAATTCTGTTTCTCGTCACAGATGTTGAAAAATGAAAGTTAATTTTAAAACCCATTTTGAGAAAGTTGCAGCTGTTTTTCAGGTAAAGCGTAAAATACTCTGTTTCGAATTTTTTTCCATTCTTTATAACATCTATCATTCTCTTATTCATGCCGAAAGTGTTTCTCTTCCTTTTTTTCTTCTCCTTGCCAGGATTTTTCTTCCTGAACGGGTGCTCATTCTTTTCAAAAAGCCATGAACCTTTTTTCTTTTTCTTTTGTTCGGACGCAATGTAATGGACATACTTTCTCCCTGTTATATGTTTTCAAATTTCCATTCAGAAATAAGATTCAAATACTCATAATCGGTCAGGTCTATATTCAGTGGCGTAATGGTAACAAAACCATCTTTCACCCAGCGGATATCTGAATCGCCGATATCCGTTTCTTCCATAAATTCTCCTGTCAACCACCAGTATTCCTTTTTTCTCGGGTTTATTCTTTTCTCATATCTTTCTCTGTATCTCGCCTTGCTCAGAGGAACAATTTTAACCCCGCGCGGCTCACCAAAAGGCACATTGACATTCAGCACAATATTTTCGGGAATACGGTTCTTCAACATCGCTATCGCAAGTTCCTTCGCAAAATTTGCCGCGCAAAAAAAATCCGGATTTTCAAGCGTGTCAAGGGAAATCGCAAACGCGGGAATTCCCATTATCACTGCCTCCGTAGCAGCAGACACAGTGCCGGAATAAAGAACATCTATGCCAAGATTTGACCCTAAATTTATACCTGAAACCACAATATCCGGTTTTCTACCAAGCAAACTTGAAACAGCTATCTTTATGCAGTCCGCAGGCATCCCACTGACGCTGTATCCAGTAATTCCGCAGGGAGTTTTAACCTTTTCAATCTTCAATGGCATACTCAGCGTTATTGCGTGGCCAACATTGCTCCTTTCTGAATCAGGAGCGACAATCGCAACATCGAATTCGCCTGCCAGTTTTTCGCATAGAATGTTTAATCCGTCCGCAAAAATCCCATCATCATTTGAAACAAGTGCCAGTCTTTTCATAATATATATGACAATCGATAAGAAAATGGAGCAGACCGGAGTTGAACCGGCGGCCTCCAGAGTGCGATTCTGGCGCTCTCCCATCTGAGCTACTGCCCCTTTCTGTTTTGTTATTTTATCATAAAATTATTGCTGAACAAAAGAAGTTAATGATAAAATAAGTAAACTTAAAATGAAAAAAGTTTTACACTTTGGCGCGGGAAACATTGGAAGGGGTTTTTTCGGACACCTATATTATCAGTCCGGATATCATATTATTTTTGTTGATATTGTCGAATATGTGATTGAAACCCTAAATAGATTAAACCAGTATCCTCTCTGGCTTGTAGGCGAAAATACTGAAAAGATGACAATAAAAAACGTTTCGGGAATCAAAATTACCGACAAACAGGCAATTATGGAAGCATCAAAAAATATTGACCTCATAAGCTTTTCTGTGGGTGTCAATAATGTGAAAGGTTTAATGCAGGTGCTCAAGGAAATTATTGAAAACAAATCTATTTTTGATCCATCTTCTCAACTCAATATTATAATCGGAGAAAATATCAAGGACGCTTCAAAAACATTGAAACAGTGGATAATCGAAACGATTGCACCTTCGGCGGTGGAATATTTTGAAAATAATGTTGGTCTGGTGGAAACGGTTCTTGGAAGAATGATTCCAATCGTTCCGGAAGAAATAAAAAAACAGTATCCATTGATAGTCCTTGCAGAACCATACAACACAATGCCTGTTGCAAAGAATATGTTCAAAGGAAAGTTGCCGGATGTAAAAGGATTTCTCTTTGTAGATGATATTGAAACCTATGAGGCGATGAAGCTTTATATACATAATTTTACTCACGCGGCATTTGCCTATGCGGGACACAAAAAAGGTTACACTTTTATATGGCAAACAGTCGCAGATAGAAAAATAAAAGATCTTGTCCAGAAAGCGTACACCGAGGTAAAGCAGGCAATAAATAAAAAATACAGTGTTTCCAAACAGGAAATCGATAATTATTATGAAGATTTGCTTGAAAGGTTTTCAAACAAGGGACTTGGAGATACTGTGACGAGAGTTGCCAGGGAGCCGATACGAAAGATTGGTCCAAACGATAGGATTATCGGAGCCGCTAAATTATGCCAGACGCAAGATGTTGTGCCCGAGTATATCAGTTTCTTCGCCGCCCTGTGCATTTATTACGACGAGCCTTCAGATCCTGAAAGCAAAAAGTTAAAAAATCTTCTGGAAACTCACGGCATAGATTATGTTTTAGAAAATATTTCCGGTTTATCCAGAGAAGACATCATCTATGGTCTTATAAAAGAAAAGTGTCTCAATTTTTGGAAATTTAAGGAAAAAATGTTATAATCCACGAGGATCTTTCACATTAAGGAGCACAAAATGGCGAAAGCAGCCGTACTTAAAGGTATTGAAAATCTTGAAATAGTAGAAAGAGACGTTCCTTCGCCGAAAAGGGGCGAACTTCTCCTGAAAGTGAAAAGCTGCGCAATTTGTGGAACAGACATAAAAGTTTTCCATCATGGGCACAAGCATATTGTCTTTCCGAGAGTCACAGGTCATGAGGTCAGCGGAATTATCGAGAAAGCAGGGGAAGATATTGAACAATACAGAGAAGGAGACAGGGTTGCAGTGGCTCCGGCAATCCCGTGCGGATATTGCTACTATTGCAGAAAAGGATGGCAATCGATGTGCGATAATCTGAAAGCCATAGGGTATCATTTTGATGGCGGATTTGCGCAATATATGATAGTGCCCGAGGTTGCGGTAAGAAACGGATGCGTGAATAAAATTCCTGAAAATGTGGATTTTGATCAGGCGTCCCTCGCAGAACCACTTGCCTGCGTTATTAATGGACAACAACTGAGCAGGGTGGAAGTTGGAAACACGGTTTTGATTCTCGGAGCAGGACCTATCGGCTGCCTTCACGCAGAACTGGCAAAAAACACCGGCGCCGCAAAAGTGATCCTTGCCGATGTTGTTCAACAGCGGCTTGATATGGCATCATTCACAGGAGCAACAACTGTGAATTCAAAAGAAAAAGACCTCAAGAAATTTGTGGCGGAAATGACCGAAGGAAGAATGGCGGATAGAGTGATTGTCGCAGTTGGACTTGGTGAAGTTCAGGAGCAATCACTGGAACTTGTTGCAAAAAGAGGTTCTATCAATTTTTTTGGCGGCCTGCCCAAAGAATCGCCTTTTGCAAAGTTAAACACCAATATTCTCCATTATGGAGAAAGTTTTATTACAGGAACGCACGGCTCAACCCCTCTGCACAATCAGATGGCGCTTGAATTGATCGCGTCAGGAAGAATTAGCACAGACAAATATATCAGCAAAAAAATGGCGCTCAGCCAGATTGCGCAAGGGCTGCAAGAAGCAGAAGAAAGAAAAGTTATAAAAATTATCATAAATCCTTAAATTAAAGGGGGCATATGTATAAACCTTCAAAACAGGAAGCGGCTAAGCTACTGCGGCAAATGATGGAAATAAGACAATTCGAAGACAAGATTATGGAACTCCTTTCAAAAAATATCGCCGAAGGAGGTTCCCACTTATATGCAGGAATGGAAGCCGTCGCGGTTGGAGTGATTTCAAGTCTGAATCCTGACGATTTCATATCAAGCACGCATCGCGGACATGGCCACGCAATAGCAAAAGATGGAGACCTGAACGCCTTAATGGCAGAGATTCTCGGGAAAAAAACCGGTGTCTGCAAGGGAAAAGGCGGATCACTTCATCTTGCAGATCTTAACAAGGGCAACCTTGGCGCAAATGGAATTGTTGCTGGAGGACTTGGCATAGCGACAGGAGCAGGCATCGCTCTTAAAATGCAAAAAAGTTCAAAGATAGTTGTGTGTTTTTTTGGAGACGGAGCCCTCAATAACGGAATAACCCATGAGTGTATGAATATGGCTTCTCTATGGAAACTGCCTGTTCTTTATTTATGCGAGAACAATCTCTATGCGATGAGCGTCAGCATAAACCGCGCCTGTTCGGTTAAGGATTTCAAGAAACGCGCAGAGGCCTATGATATGCCCGCAGAAATAGCCGATGGCATGGATGTCCTTGCTGTGAAGGAAGCCGCCATCAGGTGGATTGATTATGTTAGAAAAGGAAATGGTCCATGTTTGCTGGTTTGTAATACCTACCGTTATTACGGACACAGTAGAAGCGATCCGCGCGTTTACAGAACAAAAGAGGAAGAAAAATTTTACAAGGATAGAGATCCTATTCTGAATTTCGCGCAAAAGTGCGTAAAAGAAGGGTGGTTAACTGAAAAAGAAATTAAGGATATTGAAGCATCCGTGACAGAAGCGATAGAAAAAGCGACAGATTTTGCAATAAAAAGTCCTTTACCTGATCCAGAGGAACTTTACACTGATCTTTATGTATAAAAGGAGCAACTGTGAGAGAAATAACATATCGACAGGCATTAAACGAAGCGCTGGATGAAGAAATGGCACGAGATGAAAAGGTTTTTTTGATGGGCGAAGACATTGCAATTTATGGCGGCGCTTATGGAGTCACAATCGGGCTGTTAAATAAGTACGGAGAAGAAAGAGTAAAAGATACCCCTATATCTGAAGCAGCCATAGTCGGCACAGGACTTGGAAGCGCCCTTTTAGGATACAGACCTGTTGTTGAAATAATGTACATAGATTTTATCGGTCTGTGCATGGACCAGTTAAACAATCAGGTCGCAAAAATAAGATATATGTTTGGAGGAAAATGCACAGTGCCGCTGACAATAAGAACAGAGGGCGGCGCAGGAAGGACACTCGGCGCCCATCATTCTCAAAGTTTAGAAGCATGGTTAATGCATATACCTGGAATAAAGGTTGTTATGCCTTCCACTCCAGCGGACGCAAAAGGACTTCTCAAAAGCTCAATCCGAGATGACAATCCTGTTGTTTTCATTGAACACAAGATGCTCTATAACACAAAAGGACAGGTTCCGGAAAATGAGTATCTTATTCCCATTGGGAACGCGGATGTAAAAAAGACAGGAACCGATATCACGATTCTCACATACTCCCGAATGACTCTGTTTTCATTAAAAGCAGCGGAAATTCTTGAAAAAGAAGGAATAAACGTCGAGGTTGTTGACCTGCGCACGCTTCTTCCTCTTGATAAAACCACAATAAAAAATTCAGTGATGAAAACAAACAGAGCCGTAATTGTCGAGGAAGACACCAGGACTGCGGGCGCTGGAGCCGAAATCGGGATGACTGTTATGGAAGAGTGTTTTGATTATCTTGACGCACCCATAAAAAGAATTGCTGGAGCCGATGTTCCAATGCCAAAGGCGCCAAATCTTGAAAGCCTTGCGATACCATCAGTGGAAAGTATCGTTGAAGGAATAAGGGAGGTAATGAAATGATCCATGAAATTATAATGCCAAAGCTTGGTGAAACAATGGAAGAAGGATATATCAATAAGTGGTTAAAAAAGGAAGGCGATAGAATTAAAAAAGGAGAAGTCATTCTTGAGGTTATGAGTGATAAAACAAATTTCGAAGTTGAATCTCAGTATGATGGTTTCTTGAAAAAAATTCTTATACAGCCATCAGACAAACCCGTTGCTGTGACCACAGTAGTGGGGTATATTTCCGATACAATGGAAGAAGAAATACCATTTGCGGCGAAAAATGAAAAGCCACAAGCAGAACCTCTCAAAGAGGAAAAAGAAGGAGAAAAAAGCACGCCTGAGAAGAGCAAAATATCACTTGCCGCAAGAATAATTGCAAGTCCGGCCGCAAGAAAACTTGCCAGCGAAATGGGCATAGACCTGAAAGATGTAGCGGGATCAGGAGAAGCCGGAAGAATAGAAAAAAAGGATGTTGAAAATTACGCCGCCCGTATCGAGAAAACACAAAAGGATACGGTGAAAGAAGTTGAAAAGTTATCTCCGATGAGAAAAATCATAGCAGAGAGATTATCCTGGAGCAAACAGAATATACCACACTATTATCTTTCCGTAAAAATAAATATGGATAATATTGAACAGCTGAAAGAGATTTCAGAAAAACAGGGAAAATCCTTTACATATACTGATTTCATTATATTTTTCGCTTCAAGGATAATACAGGAATTTCCACTTCTCAATGCGGCTTTTGCGGATGGCGAGATTCATCAATTTAATTCCATTGATATAGGAATTGCGATAAACACAGAAAATGGACTGATTGTTCCGGTACTGAGAGAGCTCAAGAATAAAAGCATTGAGGAAATTTCAATTCTCCGGTCAGACCTGGTAGATAGGGCGAGAAAAGGACAGGCGACAAAACAAGATATGGAAAATTGCAGGTTTGTTATAACCAATCTTGGCATGTTTGGTGTGACACAATTTCAGGCGATTATCAATCCACCTGGAACAGCGATAATGGCTGTAGGTTCAATCGAAAAGGAACCAATTGTTTCAGGCGAAAATATTGCAGTTGGAAAAACAATGTGGATTTCTCTTTCCCTTGACCACAGGGTTATTGATGGCGCTTACGGCGGAGCGTTTTTGAAAAAATTCAAGATGATGATGGAAAATCCAGCAACAGCATTAATATGATTGCGAGAATAAAAGAAGATATTCAGACAGTGTTTAAGAAAGACCCGGCTGCGAAAAACCTGGTTGAGGTTCTGCTCTGTTATCCTGGATTGCACGCAATATGGATGTATCGTATTTCTCACTTTTTTTGGGTGCATGGAGCAAAAACATTTGCAAGGTTTATTTCTCACATCTCCAGATTTCTGACAGGCATCGAAATACACCCGGGCGCCACTATTGGCAGGAGATTCTTTATCGACCATGGAATGGGAGTTGTTATAGGCGAAACTTCAGAAATAGGAGATGATGTGTTATTATATCAGGGGGTCGTGCTTGGCGGAACATCTCTTGAAAAAAAAAAGAGACACCCAACGGTAAGGGATAATGCTGTAATCGGAGCAGGAGCTATCGTGCTTGGAGCAATAGAAATAGGCGAAGGAGCAAAAATAGGAGCAGGTTCAGTTGTCATAAAGAATGTACCTGCTGGTTCCACAGTTGTCGGCGTACCGGGCAGAATCGCCGGGACCCATCCTGTAAAAAAGGTTGACCTTGACCACTCTCAATTGCCTGACCCTCTCGCAAAAGCTCTTAATATCATTATCAAGGAGCAGGAAAAACTTGCGGAAAGAATAACAATTCTCGAAGGAATGGAAGGACTGAAATCAAAAATCGACATTTATTTTGAAGAAAAGAAAAAAGAAATAGCAAAGATGTTTGAACCTCTTGAAAAGGGGGAGAAATGAAAACAATGTTTGTAGCAGGTCTTGTCGCACTTTTTTTTACAAACATTGCGATTGCAAACCAGATCATTCAGCGGCATACAGTGAAAAAAGGTGAAACATTATCATCTCTCGCAGCCAAATATAATGTATCTGTCGAACAGATAAAAAAGTGGAACGGCATTTCCAGAAACACCATATACCCCGGTCAGACCATCATTGTCGGGAAATACCAGACGAAAGAAAAAAATGTTTACACTGTTAAAAAGGGAGACACTCTCTCATCAATAAGCGAAAAAACCGGAGTTTCTGCTGAAAAAATAAAAAATTATAATAGTCTCAGTTCCAATAAATTATATCCCGGCCAGACACTTGCGTTGACAAAGATAGAAACAAAAAAATCCGGAGTAACAAATGACGGAATCCACGAAAGAATTGCAAACAGCGCTTATTATGTGAAAAAAGGAGACACCCTTGCTTCGATATCGAGAAAAACCGGCATTACCATTGATGAACTAAAACGATTGAATAACCTGCGCAGCAGTAAACTCGCAATAGGACAGAAACTTGTCCTGAAAAAAGAGGAACAAACTATCAAAGACGACACGACCGAAGTTATTGCGATAACAGATGAAAAAACACAGAATATTCAAAACAATAGCAGTCCTGCTGCTGAACAACCAGCGACAGTAGTCATAAATAAGTACCATAAAATCAAGAGGGGAGAAACGCTCAGCACCATTGCAAAAAAATATGAAACAACCGTTGCGAGTATAAAAAAATTGAATAATCTTAAATCAAGTGTGATTCGTCCAGGAAAAACCATCATAGTTGCCAGAATCATCCGAGAGGTTCCACCTGTTGTTATTAATCCGACGCCAATCGTTCCAGTAACTCCAAAAATCTATTATAGCGTAAAATTGGGAGACACTATTGAATCAATCGCCTCGAAATTTGGCATAAGCGTTTCTGCTCTTAAAGAAACCAATCTTATTTCAGACAACAGGATAAAAATTGGCCAGACGCTTGTAATACCGCAGGTTGCAAATGTCAATGATGTTGCAAAAGAAGATACTTCTCTGTCCGGGTTTGAGAAAGAAAACTCAGAACCAAAACTTCTCGCATCCCGGATAATTGAAAATGCCTTAAATTTCATAAACACACCTTACAGGCTTGGAGGATTATCCAGAAATGGAATTGACTGCTCGGGGTTGACAAAAAAAGCATATGAAGCAGCAGGAATATCTCTTCCAAGGACATCAAATCAGCAGGCAAAAACAGGTGAATTAGTCCCTGTCAGCGCAATCAAACCTGGAGATCTGCTTTTCTTCGGGACTAAAGGAAGAATTAACCATGTTGGAATTTACATAGGCGACAATAAGTTCATACATGCAAGCAGAGAATCCGGAAAGGTGGTTGTTGCCAACCTCGAAGAAGCGTATTATCAGAAACACTTAATATGCGCGAGAACCCTGATCAACGGCGAACACGCTTACTGGATTGAAGAGGAGCAAAACTAAAATGTTTTCAAGTAAATCGGGTTGCAGATGGGCATGCTATGAGTGGAAACTGGGAAGAATTATTTATATGGAAAACGAAATAATCAGAATCGCAATACTGGTCGATAAAGGAACAGATATTGTGGAGTTTCTTTATAAACCTGTAGATATAGATTTTATGTGGAGAAGCCCATTCCCTCTCTACAGGCAAGGTTTTCCAGAAACAATACATGGCAAGCTCGGGAAATTTATCGATTATTACCCGGGCGGCTGGCAGGAATGTTTTCCAAACGCGGGTAGACCCTGCGAATACAAAGGAGCTGATTTAGGACTCCACGGCGAGGTTTCAACTCTTCCATGGGAATACGAAATAATAGAATCGACATCGAAAACTATTAAAATCAAGTTCAGCGTAAGGACTTTAAGAACGCCTTTCTTACTGGAAAAAACCCTCAAATTGCGTTCTGGTTCGCCGGCGCTTGAAATTTACGAAGAAGTAACTAACCAGGCAGGAGAAGAAATGGATTTCTTATGGGGACATCATCCCGCCTTCGGAGAACCTTTTATCAATGAAAACTGCAGAATAAATATAAAAGGCGCAAAGGTTGAAGTTCTTCCGGGCGATGGTGTATCTTTTACGGACCTGAAGCAAACCACGGGAATATGGCCAGAAGTCGAGGGAATTAATGGAAAACCGGTGAATCTAAGCAAGATTCCTTCGCCTGACGCAAAGGTTTCTGATGTGATTTTCCTTTCAGAACTGGCCGAAGGAAAATACGAAATAATAAATCCGCGAATCTCGCTTGGTTTCAGGTTTGAATTCCCAGAAAAGATTTTCAAATACATCTGGTTCTGGAGAGTTGCGCGGGGAAGTTTTGGCTACCCGTGGTACGGTCGCACTTATAATATTGCACTGGAACCCTTTTCAGGAAAAGCAATTCTTTCCCAGGCAGTAAAGAATGGATACCAGTTAACACTTGGTCCTGGCAAAACCCTGAGCGCAGAACTCTCGGTAACGGCCTTCCAGATTTGAAATGGACGAATTTCAAACCGTAATTGGATTGGAAGTGCATGTGGAACTTTTGACAAACTCTAAAATGTTCTGTCACTGTTCAACGCAATTCGGAAGCCGGCCAAATACCCAGGTCTGTCCGGTCTGTCTTGGACTGCCAGGAACTTTACCTGTTGTGAATGAAAAGGCAATTGAACTTGGTATAAAAACTGCAATTGCCCTGAATTGCAAAATAAATGATGAGTTTATATTCGTGCGAAAATCATATTTCTATCCTGATCTTCCGAAAAACTTTCAGATTTCTCAATATCGCAATCCTGTCGCGGAAAATGGATATCTCACTGTCGGTGAAAAAAATATCGGAATCACAAGAATACATCTGGAAGAAGATACAGGCAAACTTATACACGATGAACAAACAGGTATTTGGTCCTGCGTGGATTTCAACAGAAGCGGAATTCCATTAATGGAAATAGTTACAGAACCTGAAATTTCAAGCCCACAGGAAGCTGAAAATTTTCTTCAGAAGCTTAAAAGACTCATTTCTTATTTAGGGGTTAGCGATTGCATTATGGAAGAGGGTTCTTTAAGGTGCGACGCAAATATTTCAGTTAAAAGAAAATCGGATCTGAAACTCGGTACAAAAGTTGAACTCAAAAATATGAACTCGTTCAAATCTGTCAGACGCGGTCTCGCTTACGAAGAGCAAAGAATAATTGAAATGCTCAAAGAAAATAGAACCGTGGCGCAAGAAACAAGATTGTGGAATGAAGCTCTTCAGATAACCGAGGGAATGAGAACAAAAGAAGAAGCGCATGATTATAGATACTTTCCTGAACCAGATCTTCTGCCTTTTAAAATAAAATCCGATTTAATCGAAAGGATAAAGGCAGAAATTGGCGAATTGCCGAATGAAAGAGAAAAAAGATTTCAAAAAGAATATCTTTTATCCAGTTATGATTCCGCAATCCTGACAGCGGAAAAGGAAATTTCCGACTACTTTGAAAAGGCGCTGTCCTATCACAACGAGCCCAAGCAAATTGCAAACTGGATTCAGACAGAACTTCTTGGTTTGTTGAAAGAACATCATACAAAACCCGGCGAGTGCAAAATTACTCCTGAATTTCTTGCAAAGATTGTTAAAATGGTTAGCCAGGACAAAATAAGTGGCACTGCTGGCAAAACTCTTCTTAAAGAAATTTTTCTGACAGGTCAGGATCCTGAAGTTCTTGTTAACGAGAAAAACCTTATTCAAATAACCGACACAAAAGAAATAGAAAAAATAATACACGAGGTAATAGAACAAAATCAACAGGCTGTCCTTGACTATAAATCAGGCAAGACCCAGGCTCTGGGTTTTCTTGTCGGGCAGGTGATTAAACAATCAAAAAACAAAGCAAATCCTGGAAAGGTAAAAGAGATATTACAAAAGAAAATGAATGAGTGAATCTGAAAAAGGAGAATCAAAATGAGAAAAAGAGTGCTGATCTGGGTAATAGGATTTTTATTTTTGAGTTTTATGCTGGGATTTAACATTGAAACTTCCCAGGCGAGAAAAAACGAAGAAGAACTTTATAGAGAGATTGAACGGTTTGTTAATGTTTTAAACATAGTGAAAAAAGAGTATGTCACGCCAGTTGAAGACAAGAAACTAATCTATGGAGCCCTTAAAGGAATGCTTTCTTCCCTCGATCCATACAGCGCATTTCTTGAACCAGAGGCTTCAAAAGAACTTCAGATGGAAACATCAGGCGAATTTGAAGGCGTCGGTATGGAAATAACATTGAAAGATGGCATCATTACAGTTGTCAGTCCCATTGAGGATTCTCCTGCGTGGAACGCTGGAGTTAAATCCGGAGACAGGATCATTGAAATAGATGGCAAATCCACAAAAGGAATGAACACATGGGAAGCTGCCCAGAAATTAAGGGGCAAAAAGGGAACATCAGTAACAATCAGCGTACTGCGAGAACACACGACAAAAATTATCAAAATCACTCTTGTGAGAGATGTTATAAAAATCAAATCAGTAAAAAGTTCTATACTGCCTGAAAACATCGGCTATATCAGAATAACAGGCTTTCAGGAAAGGACAGGCAGCGATCTTGAAACAGTTTTAAAAGAGTTTAATAATCAAAAAATCATGGCTTTAATTCTTGATTTAAGAAATAATCCAGGCGGATTGTTAAATGCCGCAATTGATGTAAGCGATATGTTTCTCCCAAAAGGAAAAATAATTGTTTCCATACAGGGACGAAGACCTGAAGACAAAAAGGTGTATGCCTGTCAAAAATCTCAATTGTGGGATAAACCCGTAGTGATCTTGATCAATAATGGAAGCGCAAGCGCATCAGAAATTGTGACCGGCGCGTTGAGAGACAATCTAAATGCTTGCAAAACTCTCGGGTTGAAAACCTTCGGAAAAGGCTCTGTTCAGAATCTTATAAAACTCGACGAAGATGGAACTTCAATAAAACTGACTATTGCTTATTATTATACACCTTCCGGCGTCAGAATAGATGGCAAGGGAATAGAACCCGACATAAAGGTTGAAATGGGCGAAGAAAGCGTAGAGATAGGTCTGCCTGAAAAAGATATCCAACTTAAAAAAGCGATAGAAGAAGCATCAAAGTTATTTATGGCTAATAAATGAATGGAAAATACTTTTCTAAAAACGGTTCAGGAATATTAATACTGTTTCTGGTATTTTTGATATTTCTCACCTTGCTGTTTCTTCTTCAGGAAACAAAAAAGAAAGAACCATCCGTCAAAACGCACAAATTTGTTCCCAAAAAAATGTTTTCAAAAACCGAAGAAACATCAATTCAACCACATCCTTCTAAAGAAACCAGACGCAATGGAAAGATCGCACTCATTATAGACGATGTCGGATGGAATCCTGACATCATAGCATGGGTAAAAAAAATTAATGTGCCACTAACCCTGGCAGTTCTTCCAGACAGTCCTTTCGGTCTTAAAATTGCGCAACAGGCGTCAAATGGCAAAAACATACAGATTATTCTGCATATACCGCTTGAACCAGAAAATCCCGGCGACGAGAAAAAAACTTCAAAGACATACCTTACAACATCTATGAGCAAGGAAGAAATTGCTGAAAAATTTGATGAATATATGAAAAAGTTTGCGCCTTATGTGTGCGGGGTAAACCATCATATGGGTTCAAAGTTTTCCGCGAATCAGGAAAAAATGGAAATTCTTTTACAAAAGATTAAAGAAAAAAATCTTGTTTATATTGACAGTTTAACCACAAGCAAATCAGTTGGATATTCTCTTGCCAGACAGATGGGAATACCCGCAAGCAAAAGAGATATTTTCATCGATAACCCTTCGGATTACGCAGAAATAGTCAAAACATTTGAATCGGCGGCAAGAATGGCAGAGAAAAAAGAAATGGTAATTGTCATAGGGCACGCAAGAACAACGACCTTAAAAGCACTTGAAAATAAGGTTCCTGAACTGGAAAAACAGGGATATAAGTTCATTCCAATTACACAGGCAACGCAATAATGCATTATCATCTCTAAAAGAAGGACTACATATGATTATTGCAGGCATTGAAACCTCGTGCGATGAAACTTCTGTTGGCATCATAGACAAATCCCGCGTCCTTGTCAACCTCATCGCAAGCCAGGAAAAAATTCATTCGAAGTTTGGAGGAATAGTGCCTGAACTTGCAAGCCGCGCCCATCTTGAAAAGATTATCCCATTGTTTCAAAGCGCCCTTAAAAAAGCAGGAATAAACACAAACCAAATAGATGCCTTCGGAGTAACAAATTCCCCTGGATTAAAGGGAAGTCTTCTGATCGGCGTCGCTTTTGCACAAAGCATCGGTTATGCCCTTAAAAAACCTGTCTACAACATCTGCCATCTTCACGCGCATATCGCAGCGTGTTATTTGAATGAAAATATAACATTTCCCGCGCTCGGACTGGTAATATCAGGAGGGCATACCAGCCTTTTTTTGCTCAAAAGCCATACAAAATTCATTTCCATAGGCAAAACAAGAGATGATGCTTGCGGTGAAGCATTCGATAAGGTAGGAAGAATGCTGAATCTTCCTTTTCCCGGTGGAGCATATGTTGAGAAACTGGCGGAAAAAGGCGACGAAAACAAGATAAAAATCCCTGAATCTTACATAAGAAATTCTCTGGATTTCAGCTTCAGTGGAATAAAAACAGCCGTATACTATCACATATTAAAGAATGGCTTAAATAACACAGCAGACATAGCCGCATCATTCCAGAAAGCAATCTCCAATTCAATATTAGCGAAAATAGACGACGCCCTGATGTTATATCCTGTCAATTATTTTCTTTTTGGCGGCGGCGTCTTAAGAAATAACTACATCAGAAATAGAATTAAAGAACATCTTGCAGTCAGGGAAATAAACACTGTCATACCTGAATCAAATCTGTGCGCGGACAATGGCGCCATGATTGCGATTCTGACAAAGTATCTCATTCTTGACGGCTGCAAACCGCAACCATATCGAATCTGTGTTATTCCAACATGATAAAAAAACTATTGTTTTTTTTCTGTTTCAGATGATAGGCCGTCGCTGATATAAAAACTCTTTGCGCTCAAATGTTCCGAATATGTTGTTGAAAAATAATGTCTGCCGTCTCCCTTTGAAACGAAAAAAAGATAGGAGGTTTTTGATGGATAGATTGCTGCTTCAAGAGATTTACGGCCAGGATTGCAAATTGGACTGGGCGGCAATCCCCTGTGTTTGTAAGTATTATAGGGCGATTGCACTTTGAGGTCCTGCAATCCAAGATTTTTCTTATTGCCTATTACATATTTTATGGTTGCGCAACTCTGAAGAGGCATATTCCTTTTAAGTCTATTATAAAAAATTCCTGCAATGACAGGTCTTTCCGAATCCACCTCTGCTTCTTTCTCGACAATAGAAGCAATTGTAATGATTTTAACCAGTTCATCACGGCTGAGATTAATGATATCAGGTTTAATGCTCTGAACAACATCCTGGAATCTTTCAATCATCTTTTTTACAACGGCCTCCTTTGAAACGCCGTAGGGAAATTTGTATGTATCAGGAAAAAGAAAACCCTCGAGTCCCTGTTTTTTGGCAAAATCGTCAAATTCAGCAGACGCGCATATTCCTTCCTGTTCCAGTATCTTGCCTATTTCGTGACAGGTGATGCCCTCAGGAAAAACAAGTTTTATATAAGCGATCTTGCCTTTGATCAGAGCATCGATAACATCATAAATATACGGCCTGCCTGCAAACTCATAAATTCCAGCGCGAATTTTTTTATCGAGATTATTTCTGGTCAAAACCTTCAAAAATAGCCTTGTGTTTTTTACAATTCCTTTTTCACCAAGCAGTCGAGCAACATGATCCGCATTGATGTTTCTTGGAATTTCTACAAGAGTTCCTGGCGGTTGAAGATCTCCGTAGAGACTGGCGTGATACCTTGCCAGTAAAATTGCTATTGTTATTCCAACAACAAAAGTCATTCCTATGAACAAATTTCTCACAGGCAGACCTCTTTGATTGTACGGCGCATAAAATCAATTCCTGCCAGAGCGGCGCGAAGTTTTATCGTCGAACGTTTGCCAGAGAAATAGAAATTCCTGGCTTCAAAACGATTAGAAGATGTGCAAACAGCCATCCACACCAGACCAACAGGCTTATCCGGAGTTGCTCCGGACGGTCCGGCGATGCCGGTTATCGCAAGAGACACATCTGCCTTTCCGTATTTTCTCGCGCCCTTTGCCATGGCGATGGCTGTTTCTTTACTAACCGCCCCGTATTTTCTCAAAACAGTTTTTGGAACTTTCAATATCTTTTTCTTTAGCTTGTTGGAATAGGCAACAATCGTACCGTTAAAACACTCAGAACTGCCCGGAATTTCTGTTATAAGATGACCTGCGAGTCCGCCAGTACAGGACTCCGCAAAACAACAAACAATTCCTTTTTCTTTCAGCAGAGCGAGCAAAGATTCAGGAATTGAAATACCATCTGTTCCAAGAAAAGATTCCTTAAAAATTTCTTTCAATGTTATTTCAGCTTCATCAAAAATGTCTCGTTTTGTTTCAGGCAATTTTAGCCATAGTTCAATTAAATATGGAAGAGCAAGAATTGTCCATCTTCCGCCGAGGCAGGATATTTTTTCTCTGAGATTTACTGTTTTTTCTTCAACAAGCGCTTCCGGCTCTCCGACTATGCCAAATCCTCTGCTAACAAACCTTTCTCTTTTCTCAGAATTAATTCTTTTCAGCAATTCCGGAACAACACGCTCAAGCAACATCTCTTCAAATTCAACAGGCGGACCAGGAAGAAGAAAGATAGATTTACCTTCAAAATCTATCATCATACCCGGCGCAGTTCCAAGTCTGTTGGGAATTTTTTTCGCTCCTTCTATAATCATTGCCTGTTTCTTGTTTTTTTCAGGAATGTTTGTAACTTTCCTTTCTACAAATCTCTGTTGTATTTCATTCCAGGCGTCCTCTGAAAAAATAAGCTTTTTGCCGATAAGGTCTGCCACTGCCTCCCGGGTCATATCATCAAATGTTGGACCAAGACCGCCGGAAACAACAACCGCATCGTCATTTTCCAAACAAAATCTTACAGCGGATTTTATTCTTTCAGGATCATCAGGCACAATAATATTACAATTTAATTCAAAACCATTCGACTCAAATATTCTGTTTGCAGTGTGAATGTTAGAATTGACGATATGGGAAAAAAGTTCATTCCCAGCGCAAACAAGGCCGATGCTCTTGATATTATATATTTTTATCATCTCATTATTTGCTGAGCAGATTTATCTGGAAAGATCTATCCTTTCAACACAGGAGCCATCAAGCAAATTGATAAGTTCAACTGAATTATCATCAACAACGCCAATTCCCGGAAAATTTTTCGGAAGAGCGCAACTGCCCGGATTAAGAAAAACAACATCATTCACTTTTTCAAGACGCGCAATGTGGGTATGACCGGTGATGACAATATCCAGCTTCCACTGTATTGCAAGATTCAAAAGTTGTTCCTGCGTATAATGATGGCCATGTGTAATAAGTATCCTTTTCCCCTGGATCAAAGCAAATCCGAATGGATTGCACAGAGGAAACGAGCTAACAAGCTGGTCAACATCAGAATCGCAGTTTCCCTTTGAACATATCATCGGAATGCTTAATGAATTCAGTTCTGAAGATAATAAGCCCGGCGCATGCCCTTCAGGAATTGAATTTCTCGGACCAAAATAATAGATATCGCCTGCATGGAACATACAATCGATATTGTTGTTTAAATATTTCTTTACCTTTGCCCAGGCGTCGACAGAGCCATGCGTATCGCTGATTACCAGAATAGCCATTCATTCTCCTTTTTTCAAAACCGGTTTTCTTGGCAGCACATCGGCAGAGAATTCAAGAGATAGTTGTCGCATATCTTCTGGCTTGAAGAATATTTTTACATTCTTTTTTCCAGGGTTATTGAATTTCACAATCAAAACATAGCATTCTTGATTCCGCGAAATTTTATATTCTGCGACGCCATCAACCTGAAATTTCGATTCCAGTTCCGGAACATAGTTTCCATATCTGTCCAGAACCGAAAATTCAATTTTTGATTCCTGATTTTCTATAAAAACCAGATTTTCAGAAAGTAATTTAATTTCTACCGGATATGATGGAACAACAGAAAAAAGATTGGATTTTCCCGTGTGTCCCATTCCATCACTTACCTCGATAAAGGTTTCTGAAACCGCTTTTTCAAATTTTATTGTTTCCATCCATATTCCTGAAGACATATCTTCCTGGACATACACAGGAATTTTCTTGTCAGTTGAAAACATAAACCCTTTTGTTCTGTTTCCATATTTATCAAGTGCTTTTATTGTGATTGAAATTACCTTTCCTGCTTCAACAGGCGATTTTATCTCGCTTATTTCAAATCTGTCAACAGGTCCTGGTCTCACCTTTATCGAACAGGATTCTTTAACTACTGTGCCCTTAACTGAAAAAGAAATTTTCGCTTCGCCTGCCTTTCGAAACATAACAGGCACAACAATCTGTCCTGTGGCGTCTGAAATAACATCGACGGGATAATCCGCCTGCGTTCCAACAAAAGTTGAAATCCCGATACCCTCTTTTGAAATTACATTACCGTAAACATCTCTGAGAACGACCCTGAAACTGGCAACATCGCCAGCATAAACAATATCCGGCGGAATAATCTCGATTGACGCTGCCTGAGCAGGTTCAACCACAAATTCGTTTGAACTGCTCCATCTTCCCTTAGAATCAATCGCTGTTAAAACATTGCTCGAATGCGATTTCTTGAAAATCACCATCGTGTTTGCTATGCCATTTTGCAGAACTACTTCAGAGGGCTCAACTGTCTGAGTAAAATCGAGTATCCGAAGCTTTTCATTGCTATCATATATTTTACCCTGCACATCAACGGCTTTTATAGCGATGGTAACCGGTTTACCTGCCTGAACTACTGGCGAAATGTTCACAATAGAGTATGAACCAAACCTTGACACAGATTTTTCTTCCTGAGTTTCCTCCTTTTTTTGTTCTGATGATTCTTCCTTCTGTTTCTCAGTTGAAATGTTAGAAGCAAGCGCTGGCCTTTCAAATTTAGGAAAACTGAAATCCCTTGCAATTGCGGCGTGCCCATCAGCATAAAGAATGCCGTACCCTCCTGTGTGAGGTGTTGGCAGCTCTGGATAAAGAGATGTTATCTCTGTCATCAACCATAACCTTGAAAGGTCAGATGGCCTATTATTTCTTACCGCCTCGTTCCACAGATAATTTGTTCCATATTTATTAAAATCCGAAGATATCGACGGACAGAAAAAAAGCTGGGCTGTGGCTCCGTATTTTTTCAGCAAATTATGGATACCTCGTGGGTCCGCCGCATCTCTGGGATAAAAAGCCGCAACAGGAAAATCACCGTGATCTGCTTCAAACATTGCTATTGCCTGGCCAATCTGCTTAAGATTATTAATACAAACGGAGTCCTGGCCTTTTTTTACCAGATGGTACCCGCCAACAGAAAGACTTGAAACAATCGCGGCAACAGTGGCTATTTCGGTCAGTGTAAATCCCTTTATTTTCATAATTTAAGTATATAAAATTTTTCAGAATCCGTCAAAATATGATTGCAAAAGAGATGCATAAGCGTATATTGTAAAATACAACATTATCAGAATTATCACATTTGCTGACCCTGATTAAGTTTTTGATGCCATTAAGAGCTTTTTCATAAGCGTCAACAGTTTTCAAGTATCTTCTGGGTAACTGTTTTGTGGCGCATGAATTCAAAATTTTATCCGACTGTGAAATTCTGGTATAATTCTTAGGAATCACCGGAGAGGAAAAAAATGAAATATCCTGATGTCTGGGGAGAGGAAACAATTTTTGCGTTCTCGGGGCTGGAAGGAAAAACCGACTGGAATTATCCTTTTATTGCCGGAACAACATCTGAATTTGGAAATTTCGTTTTCAGGGCAGAAGAAAATATAAAATTTGGCATCAGGAATATAGAAAAACATAGAAATATCAAGCCAGAAATAATAAGTTCGGACATCATCATTACAAAAAACCCGCAAATTAACATTGTTTTTTCCGAAAAGGATACAATAGTCGGAAATTATAGCGACCCTTTTATTCCATATCTCGAAAATTCAACCCAGGAAAAGAAAAAAAAATATGTAGCTTCAGCACTGAAAACTAAAAATGGCGCGCTCGTTCTGCTGATGGATGAAAAAAATAAAAAATTCTCGTTTGCTTATGACCGCAAAAATAAAGAAACTGCGTTCAAAAAAGCTATTTTTCATTTGAATGAAATTTCCATAGAAAGAGAAATAAGAAAGAAATTGAATTTCTTTGATAAGGTTTTTAAACCGAAATTTACGAATGAAAAAGAAGAAAAAACCTATCTCAAAGCAATTTCAGTGATGAAGGTCAATTGTGAAAGCGCCCAGGGCAAAATAAAATATCTCTGGACAACTCCTGATAGGTGGCCACACAGATACATGTGGTTCTGGGATTCTGCTTTCCACACACTTGGAAATAGTTTTATCTCGCTGAAACTGGCAGAAAGCACGCTTATGGCTGTATTAAGCTGTCAGAGAAAGGACGGTTTTATTTCAATAACAATGGGTCCGGAAAAGAGCCGCATTTATGAAGATCTCACGCAACCACCGTTATTTGCCTGGGCAGGATTGAAACTGTTTAAGAAAACAAAAAACTATGAATTTCTTGAAATTATTCATCTTGCGATTTCGAAGTACATAAAATGGCTTTATGAAAACAGGGACAGAGATAAAGACGGACTTCTTGAATGGACTATCAAAGACAGCTCAGTGTCAAAATGCGGAGAATGCGGAATGGATAATTCGCCAAGATTTGATGCAATAACACCCAGCGAGCCTGTCGCTGCAATTGATCTGAATTGCTTCGCAATAAATGAAATGGAGCAACTTTCAGAAATCGCAAAGATTCTGGGAAGGAAAGAAGAATCAGATGTCTGGAGAGCCATCGCAAATGAAAGAAAAATGATGGTCAATAAATTTTTGTGGGACAAACAGGATGGTTTTTATTATGACAGAAAACGTAATGGCGAATTTGTGAGAATAAAGACTGTTGCCTCCTTTCTGCCACTTTTCGCAGGCATACCTGAAAAAGAAAAAGCGAGAAAACTGATTGAAAAACTTAAAAGCAAGGATTTATTCTGGACAAATATGCCTCTTCCATCTGTCGCAAAAAACGAGGAGACCTTTTCAAAAGATATGTGGAGGGGAGGGACCTGGTTAAATTATAATTTTATGATTTACAGTGGTTTGATGAGATACGGATTAAAAAAAGTTGCGAAACAGTTAATCTGGAGGACAAAAAAAGCTGTAGAGAACTGGTATCTGAAAAAGGGCTCGATTTTTGAGTTTTATGATCCTGACAACCAAATTGCGCCGCGAGACCTTCCGAGAAAGGACTGGCTTGGCAAAAAAGGATGGACAAGAACGATTGCTGATTATCAGTGGAGCGCAGCAATATATGTGGCAATTCTTAATGAGCTAAGAAAGGAAAAGAATTGAACAACATAAAATCATTAGAGTTCAAAGAAAATTTTGCTGAAACCATCGAAAGACACAAAAAAATACAATCCGCTAAAAAGGGTTGTCTTATTTATACCTTTTTACCTGAAGAAAATGAAATCATAAATTCTGTAAAAATTCCAGCGCTTGAAGAATTTGATTTTGAAAAAGATATGCTGCTACTTCCAAAACTTCTCTGCGACAGAAGTGAAAAATTATACCGATACCGCAGCAATTATTTAGATGATTCAATCCCGGTTTTACCACTTCGCTATGGATCTGGAATCTTCGCGGGAATGATCATCGGATCATTGAAATTTGGAGCAGACACATCCTGGATCGAACCTGTCGGGAAAAGTATTGATGAAACAATAGATTTTACCTGGAAAAAAGACAATCGGTACATAGACATCGCCCTGGCTGGCATGGAATACGCAACGAAAAGAATGAAAAATAAGTGTTATGTATATCTTTCAGGTTATCATTCGCCACTGGAACTGGCCTTTATACTCAGGGGTTCGGACATTTTTATTGATATTTATAATTGCCCTGAAAAAGTCCATAAGCTTATAAAAAGATGCGACGAGGCACTCAGATGGGCCTACGACTTGATTGAAAAAAATATCCAGAAACAGAACCATGGAGTAGTGGCAGGATATCTGTGGATGGAAAAAGGCCTTGAGTTCTTGAGTGACGATGCTGCAGGGCTTCTTTCAGCCCAGCACTATGCCGAGTTCGGCGCTCCGTATACAAACGCAGTATTTGAAAGATTCCAAGGTGGGTTTCTTCATATACATACGCAGGCATACCATCAGATGAAAAACATCAGTGATATGAAACATTTGACGATTTATAACTGGAGACCTGATCCCAATACACCGCAAGCCATCGATATTCTTGATAAACTGCTCTACGGAGCGCAAAAAAAAATTGTTATGATTGTTGCTGACGCTGAATCAATAAAGAAGAAAGCCGGTATTTTATCTCAGGGAAGGTTTTTCCTGTTGTGCGAGTGTAAAAACAAAAAAGAACAAGATTTTATAATAAATTTTGTCAGAGAAAAGCTACCCATTGAATAAACAATAGCTTTATTCAGGGATTATACAAAAGCTTGAAAATATAAGGCAATCTGGTTTTTTGACTTTGCGCCTGAATTGAGGTAACATTTTCTGTTAAAAAAAGAAACCTGTCCCAAGGTGCTACTATGAAAAAAATACTTGCGATTCTTGTCATTTTATTTTTGCTTATATTTGCTTTTCGCCTTTATCATAAATTGACACAAAAAGCCGCACCAGGTTTGAGCCAATTGCAGAAAGAAACAGGAATTCCTGTGGATGTTTTTGTGATTAAACCACAGGAACATTCAAATGAAGTCATTGTTGTAGGAACCACAGGAGCCGACGAAGAAGCAAATATATCTGCAAAAATTCCAGGAAGGGTTGTGTCTGTGAATGCAGACGCAGGAATGTTTGTCAAAAAGGGCCAGAATCTTGTAACCATCGACGACTCACAGCTAAAAATTCAAAAAATCCAGATTCAAAATCAAATATTGATGGCTCAAGCAAATCTCGATGCAATAAATATACAGATGCTCGATGCGCAAAAAGATGTAAAACGAATGGAAGAACTGTATAAAGAAGACGTCATCTCACAAAAACAGTTCGAAGGATATCAGGTGAAGCTTGAAACCCTTCAAAAAAATTACGAGTCTGCTCAAAAAAATATTCAGATTATAAAAGATAATTTACGATTGATTGATATTCAGATAAACGACTGTGTTATAGAAGCTCCATTCGATGGAATTATTGGAAACAAAAGAGTGGAAACAGGCGAGGTTGTTGGTCCTGGGCAAATTTTAATGACAATCTATAACATAAAAAAACTCAATGCCCAGATGAAGGTTCCTGAAATTTATATTCCTAAACTCAAAACAGGTCAAAACGTTGAAGTTGAAATTGACGCGCTCGGAGAGGAAAAAGTTAATGGCAAAATCACAAAAATCTCCGGAGCGCCTGATCCAAAAACAAGGATGTTTATTGTGTATGTTTCACTACCTTTTGCAAATCCGCTAATCAAACCTGGTATGTTTGCAAAAGCCAGGATCATTGTTAACCGAAAAGATAATGCTTTCATTGTGCCTGAAGAAGCGGTTTTTGAAGAAGCAGGGAAAAATTATATCTATATCGTTGAAAATAATAAGACGAAAAAGGTGGAAGTAAAAACCGGCCAGAATTTTGCAGGGAAAATAGAATTGGAATCCGGCGTTTCTGCCGGAGATAAGGTAGTTGCCTCTGGCAAAGAAAATCTTTCATCAGGTAGCAGGGTAAAAATTGTCAAAGAAGTAATCCTACAATGAACATCGTTAGATTATCTATAAAAAGGCCTGTTCTGATTCTGGTGTTCTTTTTAATCATTATTCTACTTGGACTTTTTTCTTTTCCAAGGCTAAAAGTCGACCTTGTGCCAAAAGTTGATATCCCAATCGTTACGGTAATGACTGTTTATCCTGGCGCAGGGCCGCAACAAGTGGAACTTCTTGTCACAAAACCAATTGAAGACGCAATCAGCACAACAAATAATTTGAAAAATATAAGGTCAAGCTCCATTGAAGGTGTTTCTATTGTTATTGCACAATTCAAGATGGGTTCATCTATTGACATTGCTGTAACGGATGTGCGAGAAAAAATCTCGTCTATTCTGGGCGACCTGCCGGATGACGCGAAACAACCGGAAATCCTCAAGGTTGATATAAATGCTCAACCAGTACTCTATCTGAGTGTTTCTGGTTCTGATCTGAAAAAGGTTTATGATCTGACAGAAAATTTTATCAAGATTAAGTTGCAAACAGTTTTTGGAGTCGGAAAGATTGATCTGATAGGAGGAGAAAAAAGAGAAATAAAGGTTGTTGCGCAACCTGGCAAACTAACATATTACGGCGTGGATCTGACAGCGCTTGCGCAAAGATTAAAACTCGAAAATATCAACATTCCTTCAGGCCATTATATAATCGCAGATAGAGAAGTGTCAGGAAGGTTGAATACAGAGTTTATAACTACTGAAGAAATAAAGTCGATCAATATCCCGATACTTGATATGTCAATGGGAAATGTTAGAACTGTTCCTTTGTCTGCGATTGCGCAGGTTTACGATGCAGTCGCCGAACAGCGCGATAAGGTTAGAACAAATCAAAAAGAATCTGTTGGAATTACCATTCAAAAACAACCTGACGCCAACACAATTGAGGTGGCTGAAAATATAAAAAAAATCCTCCCGGAAATTAAAAAACAACTGCCAGAAGACATATCAATAAAAGTAGTCGCTGACACCTCAGAGTTTATCCGCAGTGCCGTAGAAGATGTCTGGCATAAGCTTTACATATCAATAATTTTAACAGGGTTGGTGCTTTTCGCCTTTTTATATAGCGTGGGAAGCACCCTTATTGTTTGCATTGCTATTCCTGTTTCTCTTACAGGAGCTTTGTTTCTTTCCTATATCTCAGGTTTTACCTTGAATATTATGACACTCACAAGCTTAACTTTTTCTATTGGAATTGTGGTTGATAGTTCTATCGTCATTATAGAAAATATCTTCAGACACAGAAAAGAATTAAAACAGGAACCCGCCAGCGCCGCAGAAAAAGGCACAGCGGAGGTAGCTTCCGCTGTCGTTGCCACAATGATAACCCATATGGTGGTTTTCTTGCCTATCGTGTTTTTGTCAGGATTGATAGGCCAGTTTTTTAAGGAATTTGGCATGGTTCAGATATATACAACAATACTGGCAATTTGCGTGGCTTTTACGCTCACACCAATGCTTGCCACAAAATTTTTAAAGGATACTGAAGAAAAGACATGGACAAAAAATGCGGAAAGAAAATTTGATAGTTTCAGAAACGCTTATAAATCAGCGCTTACAAAATTTCTAAAAAAACCAAAAGCAGTTCTTATCATCGTATTCGTTCTTATACCGATGAGCTTTTTGCTTGTGCCCTTGATTGGCTTCGAAATGGTAACAAACGCGGACGAAGGAATCCGACCGAAGGGAGTACTCTAGGATTCAAAAAGATAGCCTCTGGATTTTTTGTTTAGGATTACTATCTTTTTGAATCCGGTATCAGAGCCATCC
>JAMWBU010000014.1 GCA_023819255.1 Candidatus Omnitrophota bacterium | reverse complement strand
TGCTTTATCTGCCCACATTGATTTTTCACCACAGACAATACCTTGTGGTGTATTAAGGTTCTTGCCTGTTTTTCTCTCAACAATCCTGCATATTTCTGCATCATGGCCTGTGGCATCAACAACAAATTTTGCTTTTACTGAAAGCGGGTCAACATGAAGTTTTGACCAGACAACTGAACTCCAATTTATTACAATCCCGCAGATTCTTTCTTCTCTCACCACTACATCTTCAACACTGGTCAGATTAAAAATTTTAACTCCTTTTTTCATTGCTTTATAACAGATGGCAGAGATTGTTTCTATGGAACTGGCAACAAAAAGTTCATCGTTGTACTTTCGGGTTGATATTCCAAGTTCTTCCATAATCCTGATGACCTGCTTTTGGATAACAATGCTGTTAAACATCATACCACCACCAGGCATACCACCTCCAGCCCGCAAATGCCTTTCAAAAACAGCCACCTTATAGCCTGCCTGAGCCAGTTTATATCCGCACATCAGTCCTGATGGCCCAGCGCCAACAATCGCTATATCAAGTTCTAAACTTTCAAGGAAATTTCTTGTAAAATCCTCAACAATCGCTCTTGAAATATCAATCTCTTCCATTATCTCTCCTTATTTTGAATCTTTTACAACAATTTCTTCTGGTAGCATCAGTTCCCACGGGTTTCTTGCAAAACAGGATGGAACTGTCATAAGAACACAGGCTCCAGTAGCCTGCTCAATCTTCCATATCTTACCATCTTCTCCTTGCTCAACAGGGATGCTGAAATATGTTTGAGTTCCAGGAAAGGAATATACCTTTTTCCCGGATGAATTCAAAACCGCGCCCAGTCCTGTTGCATACCCGCCAATAAGCTTTGTCCCTTTTGGCACATAGAAAACAAAATTCCATCGACCCGTAAAATGTGGCTGCTGATCAAGAGAAGTAAAAATTGTCAACGGTGTTTTATCTAAAAATTCAACCTTTGTTCCTGCCATTCTATCAGATACTTCAATCCAGTGCAAACCCTGGTATTTTGTTTTCAGCGTTATAAGATATTCCTGTTTGTCAGGTTTAACACTGGCACTATCAATAAAGGTTGAAAACTCCTGTTCAGCCGGATAAAGAAGTATACTAACATCTCCCCTGTCGTTGTAAATCAGTCCTCCTGTCACCTTAAGTTTTATTTCTGCTGGTTCTTTCTCTATCCAGATGTAATAAAGGTTTTTCCCTCTCGTGCTGAAAATTGGATTGTCCTGTGGTTTATCCACAGCATTAGTAAGCCTTGATGAAGGAACAAGTTTCATACTGAAAGAAAGCGGCTTGAAGTCAACAAGTTTGTTTCCCGCAATTCCGTCTTCAATGATTTTTTTGATTTCTTCTTCTGAAAATGGCTCTTTACTCTTCCAGGGATTTTTTCCTTCCGGCACATTCCATTTTGCATCATCAGGAACATTTACGCTTTTGTCCCTACCCGGCAGGTCCCTGTAAAGCGCCAGCGAATGAACCATACAGGTGTCTTTGATACGATAGGCAAATTTAATCACATCTTCAAAAGCCTTCTGTCTTGCTTCTCCTGATTGCGCTGAGTATCTTTTGAATAATTCAACATATCTTGTGTATAGAACAAGGTCATTGATTCTTGACTGAATCAAAGGATCCTGCGCCTTTTTCTTTGCCTCAGCAAGTGTTCTGTACATTCTTCCTATAAGATCCTCTGTAAGCAGGGGTTTATTATCCCTGTCAATAAGGTTGTAAAATTCTTCCATCTTATCCTTTGCCGGACCGAACATCTTTTCAAAAAAGTCCTTTTTTAACTCATCAACCTTTTTTGCTTCATCCACATCCCATAAAACTCTTGCCGCAACATAATAACCAAGTCCATTAGGTCCCCAGTTGTCACTTGATTCTGCAGAAAGGAACCTGGCTCCTTTTGAATGAAAATCCGCAATACTCTTTGCAAGCGATTTGGCGCCAGACGCCTTTGGTGAACCAGGTAGATCTCTATCCCACACATTTACGCCATAATATTCACGAATTCCTATTTTCGCACCTTTTTTTGCCCAGCCATCCATTAACTGTTCAACAGTATAACCTCCTTTGATAAAAGCTGTTGCGACACTGATAATGACATTTGGATGAACTCTGATGTTTGGTGGCGGTGAATGGAAATTATATGCATACATTCCTACATATTTATCTCCAAACTTCTTTGATATCGCTTCTGCAACTTCATTTGCCAGCGTTAATGCCCTGTCTGAAATACTGCCCATTTTTGCGCACTCTTCACACTCACACCAGCCACCGCCATCACTTGGATCCATCGAGATTGAGTCAAGTTCAGGATTCTGCTCAAATGTTCTTATTGCGTAATCAACAACAAGCTTTCTAAGTCCTGGATTTGATATGCAAAACTTCGATGATTTTCTTTCACCGCCGACAAGGCCAAGATATTCAGGATGTTTATCAAATTCCGCCTTGTTTCTTGAAATGATGTGATCATAGGCATGACCTGTGTTTAAAGCTATGCTTACGACTGCTCGATTCTTCTTGCACCACAGATTGTAAAGTTTGTTGTTCTCAGGCCAGGAACCATAACCATACCATATTCTTCTCGCGTAATAATCAGGAAGTTCGACTTTATCTATGGTAATAGAAAGGTCTTGCTGTTTTGGTACATATTCCCATTTTTCTGGTGGAAAAAATTGCCTGTACCCAAGTAAATAAAGAAAATCCCACACTCCATCCTCAACCGCTGTATCTGTCGCACCAATTACATAAATTCCATTCTTATGAGACCTTAATACATATAGCTCTCGCTTTTTCATATCCTTTGGATCCGGCTTTTCTTTCATTCCGAGAAGCGGAAAATCTTCAAATCTTCCTACTGCTATTCCCTTTTTGCCATCGCCTGTGATAACTTTAAACTTGCAGTTTGCGATTTTTCCAAGATAATCAGCAAGGTCCTGGGCAGCCTGCTTTGTCCTTTCTGTGGCACTTTCTGATATCACAATGTCTGTAAGAGACTGTCCTGCCTTTGCAATCTGAAACCTTTCGGCTGCACGAATAGAACTTGTGAGAAAAACTGCAACCACCATAACCAGGCACACAAGCTTTTTCATTTTTACCCCTTTTTACGCTTTAACAACATTTTTATACTTTCTTTTGTATACATTTCTTGTGTCAATGATTAGATGGCTGGTTGAAAGGAGAAGTTTATAATCAATGCAGGAATGGTCTGTAACTATGATTACGGCATCGTACTTTGAAATTGTAGATCTGCTGAATTTTATTGAAAAAATTGGATGACATATCTGCCTGCATCTGACAAGTTCAGGAATATAAGGATCATAATAGTCAACCTTTCTGACATTTTTTTCTTCAAGAATTTTCATAATCCTTATTCCAGGAGATTCCCTTGCATCGTCGATATCCTTTTTATAAGCGACCCCTATAATAAGAACTTTGCTTCTTTGAAGGGCCTTGCCACGAGCATTAAGAGCATCAATAAGTTTTTCTACAACATAATAGGGCATAGAACTATTAATCTCTCCAGCAAGCTCAATAAACCTTGTATGAAAATCATATTCTCTCGCCTTCCAGGTAAGATAAAAAGGATCAATTGGAATGCAATGACCCCCAAGACCAGGACCCGGGTAAAACGCCTGAAATCCGAATGGTTTGGTTTTTGCCGCTTCAATAACCTCCCAGATATTGATTCCCATCCTGTCAAAAAGAACCTTAAGCTCATTAACAAGAGCAATGTTGACGCTGCGATAGATGTTTTCAAGAAGTTTTGCTGATTCTGCTATCTCAACACTTGAAACAGGAACAACCTTTTCAAAAATGGTGCCATAAAGCAAACTGCCGAGATTAAGGCAGTTGTTTGTTAATCCTCCAACAATTTTCGGAACTCTTTCAGCCGTAAAATTTTTATTTCCAGGGTCTTCCCTTTCAGGCGAAAAAACAACAAAAAAATCCTTTCCGGACATCAATCCTGATTTTCCAAGTTCAGGTACGAGAATTTCCCTTGTTGTTCCAGGATATGTTGTTGATTCAAGCGAAATCAATTGTCCTTTCCTGAGACGGCGTGAAATTTCTGAAGCAGTATTCTTGATATATGTCAGGTCGGGCTGGTTATGAGCATCAAGTGGAGTTGGAACGCAGATAACGATTGCATCAGGTTGTGAAAGAAGTTTCATCTCTGAGGTTGCTTGAAAAAAATTGAGCGCTTCTTTTATCTCATTTTCCTTTATATGAGAGATGTACGATTTCCCATTATTCAGAAGAGAAACTTTTTCTTTATCCACATCAAAGCCAATGACCTTAAACCTTTTCTTTGCGAATCGCAGAGCAAGAGGAAGGCCCACATAACCCAATCCGATAACCCCCACTATTGCCGTCCTGTTTTGAATCTTTTTAGCCAGATTTTCCATATATCTCCTTTTATTTTCTTATTTAATCTATCATGAGACAATCAAATTGGCAAATTGATTTTTGGCTCCCCCAGGGAAAAAATTGACAGGCAAACTTGACAAATTTTTGGAAATATGTTAAACATTTTTACCGTCAAAATGTTTAATAAAATGTCAGGAGCGCTTATGAAAGAAAAAATTATTCTCTCTTCCTTTGAATACAGAAAGACCTTGAATAAAGAAGAAAAATTGAAGCTCGCGGCCTATGCGGCAAAACATCTTATCACACCGGGGGAAACAATTTTTCTTGGAGCAGGCACAACAGTTTCGTATATTGGCGAGGAAATCGCACGACATTGTCTGAACTATTCGCTGAAGATATGGACAAATAATATTGGACTTATCAACACATGGCTTGCAAAGCACGAGAAATTTTTTACTTTCAATTTTGTTGGAATTGTGGCGGGCGAATTTTCCAGTAAGAATATGTCCATCATAAACCTCACCCTTCCGATGCCGGAGATAGAAAGGGTTATTATCAGCTCGCCCGCAATCAGCAGCAAAGGGCTGAGTGCAGACAATATCTCAACACAGCACCAGGTGGACAGTTTAATAAAAAGAACAAAGGAAATAATTATTGTCGCTGATGGCTCCAAGATCGGTAAAACCGACACCTATATCACAAGATCAGCAAGAATGGTTCGAATTGATATAAAAAAAAGAAAAAAGTATCTTTTGCTCACGACAAGGGTTCAAGAAGACCAGCAGGCGTTTGAACAAAACATTTTGAAACTACAACAAATGGGCATAGAAACAAAAATTCTGTAAAGGGGGAAATATGCAAAAAATCAAATGTTGTTTTTGTGGGAAAGATTTTGCAATAAACGAAATCTACGGATTTTTCCCTGAAGATGACTCTTTTCTTTGCAGAAAGTGTGGCGCTGCTGCTTTCAATAAAAACAATCCTCGAGAAAAAAAGAAAAAACGCAAAACATAAGACACCATAATTTTTTTCACCTGCAAAATGTGCGGAATCGCTGGATATTCAGGAAGAAAAAAGGCAAGTCCAATTCTCATTGAAATACTGAGAAATCTTGAACATCGCGGGTATGATTCCTGCGGCGTCGCCTTTGTAAACGCAAAAAGATTAAATGTTGTAAAAGCGACAGGCAAGATATCCAAACTCGAAGAAAAGTTAGATCAGCAAAATATTGATGCAAAAACCGCAATAGGCCACACCAGATGGGCAACACACGGAAAGGTTTGCATTGAAAACGCGCATCCTCATCTCGATTGCAATAAACGCATTGCCGTTGTACACAATGGAATTATAGAAAATTTTCGTGAAATTAAAAAAAACCTGATATCTCATAAGTTTCTCAGTTCAACTGATACAGAGGTTATCCCTCATCTTATTGAATTTTATCTTCGTCAGGGAAAAAATAACAAAGAGGCGTTTTTTTTAGCAATCAGGCAATTGAAAGGAAGTTTTGCGATTGCTACAGTTTTCGCCGGTGAAGAAAAAATCTATTTTGCGAGAACGCACATGAACCTTGTCATTTATAAATCTGAAACCGAGGCATATCTTGCATCAGACGCAATTGGTCTTCCACCGGATGCATCAACAGCAATTCAGATAAATGACGAAGAATGGGGTATTGTTTCTACTAATGAATTATGTCTTTTCGATATGAATGGCAAAGAAAGAACGCCAGAAGCATTCTACCTTCGAAGGGGAGTAAGGATCACAGCACAACATTTCTACCTGAAAGAAATCCTGCAGCAGCCTTCCACGATGTTATCGACCATCAGAAATACTCTTTCTTTTTTTGAATCAGAAAAAAAATTTTTCAGTGGTGTGGAGAAAATTGTTCTGACCGGCTGTGGAAGTTCTTGTCATGCAGCACTCATTGGGAAATATTATCTTGAAACAATTTCAGAAATGGACGCAAGGGTGGAATATCCTTCCCAGCTGGTTCATCATCCGGGTATCATTAAAAAAAATACGTTAATTATTGCCCTATCACAGTCAGGAGAAACCAGAGATACAATTGCTGCGGTGGAGAAAATTAGAACAAAAACCCTTGTGATTACAAATGTTGAAGGATCCTTATTGACTCGTTTAACTCCTTACAATATTTTTATGGGAGCGGGTCCTGAATTAAGTGTCGCCGCCACAAAAACATTTATTGCGCAAATCTTATGTCTCTACATTTTAAGTTTGAAAATTGCTGTAGATAAAAACCTGATTTCTTTTTCTGAAATGAATAAAATCTTTGTAGATATTATCCGCTATTCTTGCTTTGTTGAAAAGTTTCTTCAGCAAAATTTATCGATAGAAAATCTCGCAAAAACCTTAGTTGATTCGAATGATTTTTTTATCCTCGGAAGGGGAATCAGTTATCCCGTGGCGTTGGAAGCGGCTTTAAAACTCAAAGAAGTTGCGTATGTCCACGCTGAGGGCCTTTGCGCTTCTGAAATGAAGCATGGTCCCTTAGCGCTTATTTCTGAAAATACTCCTGTATTTTTTATTGCGCCTGAAGATAAGACATTTGAAAAGATATTGAATAACATAGAAGAAACAAGAAGCAGGGGCGGAAGAACGATCGTGATTACTAATAAAAGTTGTGAGAAAATAACAAGGATCGCAGAAAATGTTATTTATGTTCCTTTTCTTTCAAGCCTATCTCCGGTTTCTTCAATTATCCCTTTTCAGCTTTTATCCTATTTTCTCGCATTAAAAAAGGGCCTCCCTGTTGATAGACCAAGAAATCTTGCAAAAACAGTCACCGTTGAATAAAGATTTTATTTTTTCCCCATCTGTAGTAAAATGAAATCAGAATCCTATGAAAGTCCTGTATGTAAAAAAAAGAGACGGAAAGATTCAAGAATTCTCGAAGCAGAAGATATCTGACGCTATCCAGAAATGTCTCAAAGCAAATAAAAAAGATACCCCTGTCCTTGCGAAGAAACTTTGCAACCAGGTGGTTAAATTTCTTGAAAAAGAAAAAAACACCTGTCCATCTGTGGAGCATATTCAGGATGTCGTTGAAGAAATATTGATGAAGAACAACCTTCCAGATGTCGCCAGGTCATACATCCTTTATAGAGAAAAGAGAAAACAATTGAGAGAAAGCAAAAAAATCATAGGCGTTGAAGACAGGTTAAAACTTTCACTCAATGCCATCGGCATTCTAAAGAAGAGATACCTTTTAAGGGACGAAACAGGAAAGATTACTGAAGCTCCGCAGCAAATGTTTGAAAGGGTGGCAAAACATATCGCCGACGCGGAAAAAACTTTATCTGAGAGGAACAAATACCACGAAGAATTCTATGCAATGCTTTCTAATCTCGAATTTCTCCCGAATTCGCCCACACTTATGAATGCTAAAACGGCCCTTGGACAGCTTTCAGCGTGCTTTGTGCTTCCTGTTGTTGATTCAATAGAAGGAATTTTTGAGGCACTGAAAAATATGGCAATTATTCATCAAAGCGGTGGAGGAACAGGATTTTCTTTTTCAAATATCAGACCTAAAGGAGACCTTGTTCGTTCAACAATGGGGGTCGCGTCTGGACCTGTATCCTTTATTGAAATTTTTGATAAGGCAACAGATATTGTGAAGCAGGGTGGAAAAAGAAGGGGCGCCAATATGGGAATAATGAGGGTGGACCACCCTGACATCATTGACTTCGTAACATCAAAAAGGAATAATAAGCTTTCAAATTTCAATATCTCTGTCGCGGTAACTGACCTGTTTATGGAAAGCGTTAAAAAAAACAGGGACTTTGAACTGATAAATCCACGAACAAAGAAAGCCATCAGAATAATTCCGGCAAGAGAATTATTTGACATCATCTGCCAGGCAGCATGGGAAACAGGAGACCCGGGGCTTGTCTTTATTGACGAAATAAATAGAAAAAATCCCACCCCAGAGCTCGGTTCCATTGAAGCTACAAATCCCTGCGGCGAGCAGCCACTTCTTAATTATGAATCCTGCAATTTAGGTTCAATTAACCTGACAAAAGTCCTGGATGGAAAAAGGATTAACTGGAATAAACTTGAAGAAATCGTAAAGCTTTCGGTCAGGTTTCTTGATAATGTTATTGATGTTAATCGATATTTTCTACCTGAGATTGAAAAAATGACACTGGGAAACAGAAAGATCGGGCTTGGTATAATGGGATGGGCAGACCTTCTTGCAGAGCTTGAGATTCCTTATGGAAGCAAAAAAAGTTTGGAACTTGCTGAAACAATTATGGAATTTATCAACAGGACCGCTTTTGAATATTCTGCGCAACTCGGAGAAAAAAAGGGTAGTTTTCCAAATTTCAAAAAAAGCATTTATAGAAACAATGTAAAGGCCTTGAGAAACTGCACAAGAACAACAATTGCTCCTACAGGTACTATCAGCATTATCGCCGGTTGTTCAAGTGGAATAGAACCATTTTTTGCGATTGCTTATGGCAGAAAAATGGCTGGAAGTTCCATCTTTGAAATAAATCCCGTATGGGAAAAGAAATTGTCAGAACTCAAGCTAAAAGATAGCGAAATCATTGCAGAAATTGTCAAAAGCGGTTCTGTGCAAAATATCAAAGGGTTGCCTGAAAAAATCAAAAAGGCCTTCAGAATTGCTTTTGAAATCAAACCCGAGTTTCACCTTCTAATGCAAGCATCGTTTCAAAAACACACAGACAATGCGGTCTCAAAAACAATAAACCTGCCTGAACAGGCAACCATCAATGATGTAAAGAAAATTTTTACTTCAGCCTATGGATTGAAGTGCAAAGGAATCACGGTTTTTCGTTATGGTAGTAAAACTGCGCAGGTTCTTTATCTTGGCGAAGATTTCAGCGATGAGATTGATTGGCTCCAGTTTGGAGAAAATTTTGCGGGTTGTTCTAAAGGCTATTGTAATTTCTGATGACTTATAAAGATAAAATGAAGAAAAGACTCAAAACAAATTCTCAGCTATTTCACTTTATTATTTCAAGAATTCTATCGAGCTGGGAAAGAAGTTTTTTTGACATATCATTAAAATATTCCTGAACCTCCTGTGGAATATGTCCGTATCTTTTCATATGCCTTGCTTCAAGTTCCATTATGTTTTCTCTGAACACACTTACACGGCTCCATATATCATTGATTGCCGATTGTGTTTGTTTTTCGATTTTCATATCATTCTTTAAATCATTGAGGTATTGCCGAAATTTCAGAAGTTCTTTTTTCAGGGTTTTTTTTTGCGAAGGGCTCAGATCATTTTTTTCCTCGTAAAGTACTGAAGCATAACATTGTCCATCAACCCATTTTTCAATGAAAACAAACAATTCATCAAGCATTGTCAGGGTTGTCGAAACTGCCCTCTTATGATTTGCTGAGAGTTTCAAAGTCAACTAAAATTGACCTCACATAATAAATGGGTTTGAAAAAACCGCTGCTTTCCCGAGTTCCCATTCAATCTCAAGAAGCCGATTGTACTTTGCGATTCTTTCGCTTCTACACGCAGAGCCTGTTTTTATCTGACCGCCGCACATAGCAACCGAAAAATCAGCCATAAAGGCATCCTCTGTTTCACCGCTTCTGTGCGAGATTACATAACCCCAGCCTGCTTTTCTGCAAAGATTTATCGCCTCTATTGTTTCTGTCACTGTACCAATCTGGTTAAGTTTAATCAAAACAGCGTTCGTGGATTTTTCCTTTATTCCTCGTAAAATAAACTTTGTATTTGTCACATACAGGTCATCACCAACAATCTGTATTTTATTTCCAAGTTTTTCTGTCATTTTCCTAAACCCTTCCCAGTCATTTTCAGCAAGACCATCTTCAATTGAAACTATCGGATATTTCTTTATCCAGTTTTCATACAATTCTATCATTTCATCTGATGTCTTTTTCCCCTGCTTTGACTTAGAAAGATTATAAACTCCGTTTTCATAGAAAGAACTTGCTGCGGGATCTAACGCTATGGAAATATCCAATCCGGGTTTATATCCTGCTTTTTCTATCGCCTTTACAATGACCTCGCATGCTTGGTCATTGCTTGAAAGATCAGGCGCAAACCCGCCCTCGTCTCCAACGCCTGTTGCATAACCCTTTTCTGATAGAATTTTTTTCAATGAGTGGAATGTCTCTGCTCCATATCTCAAAGCTTCCGCAAAATTTGGAGCACCAGCAGGCATAACCATAAATTCCTGAAAATCCACGCTGTTGTCAGCATGCTTGCCGCCATTAAGAATATTCATCATCGGAACAGGCAAACGAACTGCTCCTGTGCCGCCGAGATACAGATACAGAGGAATACCCGCAAGCCGCGCTGCTGCCTTTGCCACAGCCATTGACACGCCCAGTATTGCGTTTGCGCCAAGATTGCCCTTGTTTGGCGTTCCATCAAGTTCAATCATAATTCTGTCAATTTCAGCCTGTCTGAACGGTTCCATACCAATGATTTTAGGTGCTATGACATTATTTACATTTTCGACCGCCTTCAATACACCCTTTCCTCCATACCTTTTTTTGTCTCCATCCCTCAATTCAACCGCCTCATTCTCGCCAGTGGATGCGCCTGATGGAACAGAACTTGAAACATTAATCCCGTTGCTCAGAGAACAAAAAACCCTTATTGTTGGATTTCCTCGTGAATCAAGAATTTCGATTGCGCTTAATGATGAAATTATCACCTTCATTTTTCTCCTCCATTGTGGGCGTTGTTAAGTTTTTTTGACTGATTATATTATCCCTGATTTTTATTATTTATCAAGTTTTTTTCAATTGTCATAATGGCTTTCTGGAAAATTTTTTTTCTCTCTTCAATTCTGATTATTTCTTGATCCCTCATCTGGCTATCAAGTTTTTCCTGTTGAAGTTTATTGACAAGCTCCGTTATAGATTTGAGCATCTGAGAAAAGTATTTTTCAAAAAAATTCTTGAATTTAATGAAGAAGCGATCTATGCTCTGAAAGATTGGCCATCTAAGATTTTCAACATTATTCATTACAAGTTCATCTATCTGAGATTTCAGGCGAGTCATAATCCGGTTCATTTTTCTGGAAACACTTAAGAAATTGTCCAGAAATTCTTCGCCAAAAGGCTTAAACCCTGTCATCCAGATATGCGTCACCCAGTAAGGACGATTGGATATTTCAAAAACAAAGGCCTTCCCTGTTTCGTTGTAATCAACTTCAAAGACACTGGAAATTGTATGTTTTATAAAATTATGCATCTGATTGATTCTTTTGTTGTAAAATTCAGTAATTTCATTTATCTTTGCATCAAAAAATCTCACAGCATTGCCATTTTCACTTTCAAAAAATTCTATAATTGTCTTACTAATCGACATTTTCGAAATTTCATAAAATTCGTGAGGGTCTTTGGCTTTGCCATAATTTTCTTCTGCTATACCATGCAAAGATATTCGCGCCTTTTGGGATACTTCATTGCAATAATCCTCAAGTGATTCATGCAACCTTTTTCTTTCTCCTTCCAAACTATCAAGTATAATGTTTTTTTCTTTTTCAAACCCCGAGAGTTGTTGATTAATCAATTTCAGCTTTTCTTCAAGCTCTTGCCCAGGCATTTTCAGGGATTTAATCTCGATTTCCATCGTGGTCAGAGCTTCAGAAATTGCGTTTTTTAACTTAATATAAAGAGATTCTTCCAGTATATATTTCTTCTTTGAAAAGATATCCTTTGTGATGAAATCTTCGAGGCCATCTATATTGCTTGCCGCTAAAATTTCTTGATTATTTTGCTTTTTACCGGATATCGCCATTTTTGCGGAAACAGGAAAAATTTTTCCTTCAAAACCATTTTTTTCCAACACATTCTGAATAAATTTTTCACAAACTATCAGATCCTTATTTGAAAGATAATCTATTTTATTTAGAACAATCCAAACATTTTTCATATGTTTGGAAAGCCGTTTTAAAAATTCAAGTTCGACCTCTGTAATCAGCGGATCAACAGATGTCACAAACAAAGCCGCGTCGCACTTCGGAATAAAATTGAGCGTTGTCTCAGTGTTATGGAGATAGGTTGAGCCTATGCCAGGCGTGTCAATTAAAACCACTCTCTCCTTCAATATACTTGCAGGAACAGAAACCTCGACGAAAGAAACCTTCATTATATTCTCTGGATTTTTTTCCTCCATAACATAGTTACAGATAAAATTTCTCGCTTCTTCTACATTTTCAGCATCAATATGTTTTTTGCCTGAATCATAAAAAAATACATCAACCCCTAAATTAGAACCATATTTTACAAAAGTCGGGATTGCCGTAACCGGTATTATTGAAGAGGGTAAAATTTCCTCTCCAACCAGAGCGTTCAAAAGTGTGCTCTTGCCCCTTTTAACCTGTCCAACTATCGCAAGATAGAAATTCTGGTGTTTGCTCCTCTTCAGTAATTCTTCAATGCAGTCACTATGATATTTATAACCCGTTCCCATATCCACAAGAATATCGAGAAGCGTTTCAATAATATGGCCCAATTCATTGTTCTTTTGTGTATCAGAATGAACTACAGCCATCTCAAATCTCCTGAAATAAAATTGGTAGGAGTCATCAGCCAGAAAGGCAAACATGGGGGACCCCATCCCCTGCTATTATGATAATTATATCACACTTTTATGGCATTGCAGGTTGAGGCCGTCATATTTCTACTTTCTTATCCCGGCCAGAAATATAAAATATCTCCATCATATGCCAATGTCAGATTCACACCAAAGGCCGTGCATAATAATTCCGCCAGAAGAAGGAAAATATTCCATGGCATAGTAAATGTTTCACTGCGGCAATTGAGATTAAGAATAAACCACCTGAATAAAAACCATAAAGTAAGCCAGCACCAAAAAATGTATCTGCCCATCTTTTCAAGATAAAAAGCATTGGCATATTGCTGTCCTTGAAAATATCATAATATTTTTTACTTTAACTTTTCACCTTCTGTTTGAAAAACTGCTATATTTTGCCTGGAACCAGCGGAAATAAATTTCACCTTGCCCTGTATCTCCTGAGGAACATTGCACGGACTTAGATCATTTCTTCCCCACGCGTAAACCTTTCCATCTTTTGTAAGAGCAAGGCTGTGTGCGGTGCCAGCCGAAATACTTTTGAATTCTACACCTTCAGGAATGTAAGGATATACCTGATATCCCCATCCTGCTATTTTCATTTGTTGCGAAAAAGGAGTGTGTGAAAATGTCAAAAAAAAACGAAAATGACAAAAAGATTCTTAAATTTTTCATCACGCCTCCTCTTGTTATGTCAGATTTATTTTCGCAAAAGGCGCATCGCGTTGATTAAAATGTATCCCGTATTTAGAAATGTGTCAAGTTATTGTACGGCTTCATAATATAGGTTTCACCTGAATTTGTCTGAAAAATGAAGTGTTTCCCTGTGGCAAGTCCCTGCGAATAGCCAATTCTGGATGAAAAAAAGAGAAGGTTTAGAATAAGAATTGTGGCAATTAGTCCTCTTTTCAATATCATCTCAATTATGAGAGCTTTTCCGCCTCAATTCCATCAATCAACTATCACAAACTTGACTCTTCTGGCTATTGGCCATGAGTCCTTTGGCACATCAATTTCACCTTCTGCTTCTGTTGTCAGCTGACCAGTCGCAATTTTTTCTTTTGATGTCAAATAATCAAAAACAGACTTAACGCGTCGCTCTGAAAGTTTCCTGTTATATTCTGTTTCTCCTTCAGGAGACGCAGAACCAATAAGCAAGACCTTCACATCAGGATTGGCTCGCAGAATTACGGCATTCTCTTTCAATGTTTTAACTGCGACAGGCGAAAGTTTCCAGCTATCCCAGGCAAAATAAACATCTTTTAAATTAAGCGGAAGTTTTTTCTGTTTCTCAACAACCTTTTCAACTGGTTTTTCAACATAAACAATCTTTTCTACTGGCTTCTCAACAATTTTCTCAACAGGTTTTTCTACAATCTTTTCTACTGGTTTTTCCACAATCTTATCAACATAAACGATTTTTTCTACTGGTTTCTCCACAATCTTATCAACATAGACGGTTTTCTTCTCCGGCGCGCAGAAACTTGTCCACTTGTCTGGCAAAGATTTTTCAACTGGCCTTCTCACGCTGATAGACGCTGCTTCGGCAGGATCAACTGGTTTTGGCTTCTTTGGCCCAACAAAAATATATCCCCTGTTTCCCCATTGAGTTTCTTCCTTTCCTTCTGGCGCTAATGAAGGGTTCCACCAGAAACCATTCTTTCCTTCATCGTAAACAGGCTGATTTTTCGCGCCTGACTTGCCATACCAGGAAAATTCCGAAGGAAGAATCTTTTCAGGAGACGCTGTCTGAGCATAAATATTTCCTGCAAAGAAGAAAACATATACCACTGCCAGCATCCATAAAACTGCTTGCTTTTTCATAAATTCCTCCTGTAAAAATAAACTCGTTTCAGAAAAAATCCCTTAACTGTTTTAACAATACAATACCAGATTTTGCTGAAAAATCAAGATTTTGTTTTAAGCAGGTCCCTTATTTCAGCAAGAAGCACTTCCTCGTTCGAAGGCACAGGTATTGAATGTGGCGCTTCTTCCTGCTTTTTTTTCAAAGAATTCATTGTTTTTATGACAAAAAACAGAGCGAACGCAATGATAAGAAAATCCACAAGCGTCTGAATGAATTTTCCGTAGCCAATTGCTACGGCAGGATTGTTATCTGCAGCACTCTTTATGGTTATGGCAAGAGCCGAAAAATTAACGCCGCCAAGAAGCGCTCCAATCGGCGGCATTATAATATCACCAACTAAAGATGAGACAATCTTGCCGAATGCCGCGCCTATGATGATGCCTATGGCCATATCAACAACATTTCCTTTCATCGCAAATTCTCTGAATTCCTTCATCATCCCCATACATCCTCCCTGTACTGATAACAAACCTATTTTATCGGTGTATTAAGTTTTGCCTCTTCCAGTTTATATCCGAAATCCTTTCCATCATAGGAAATTGTGTACCTGTACTGAGTGTCGGGCTGCATCTCTTTCTTGATGGTTTCTTTATATTCCCTGATTTTTTCTTTTTTGGTAAGCAGTACATTCAGGATTCCTGTGGGCACTTTATAATGAACGGCAGTCAATTGTATCTCGTAGATACCTTTTTCTATTTCAAACGATTCTTCAACCTTTGTCCCTGATTGGAGAATTTTTTCGTTCCACTCGGTTTTATCTGCTTTCCTGCACTTAAAAGAAATTTCAACAAGATCGCTTTCTCCAAGTATCTGGGTATCCTGTTTTTTTGAATCCGGGCTAACAGATGTATTGAGAGAAACTACCACTCTGGCAGGCAACATACTTCGCCTAACTTCGATTGGTGTCTCAGAAATTATTGCATCATTAATTGCCGCCTGCGATTCATATTTCTTCCTGTCTTCTTCAAAATTCTTTTTCAGCACACTTGTTTTTCCTGGTTGCACAAGTATGCTAAAAGAATCCGCATAATCACCGCTGACAAGTATCACACTGTTTAATCCTGCAGGAACATTTTTTAATGTAACTGGCGGCGCTTCATTGACTTTGTGCCCATTTAAGTAAATTGTAACATCCTGCCAGTCGGTTATAATTGTCAATCTTCCTCTGGCAGTGGCAGTTTTTGTAATCAAAGGTTTCGAAGGAATTTTTTGTTCCTGCTTAACAAGATTTAGATCTAATGTTGTAACCTCGTAGTCAATAATTTCGACTGTTCCAGTAATCACTTCGTAACCTGCCAAACTTATCCTGTAATCATGCTTTCCTTGTTTAAGAACAAACAACCCAGGTGTTTTGCCGACGATCTTGCCTGCAATTTCCACATCTGCTCCAGAGGGGCTGCTAACAACCCTTAGATATCCTTCCTTTGCAAAGGCAATAACCGCACAAAAAATGCAGACAACAAAACCAGAAAACAAAACCCTTCTCAACATATTCATGGTACCCCCTATAATAAAAAAAGGTTTTTTGAAATGCGGTAGGAACCTTGCTTTAAGAAAATTGCTGATTGTTTCACATTTTCATTATAAGTCGAGCGAAATAAACTGTCAATAAATTCCACACAATTACCCGAATATCCCGATATCTATCCATTCCTTTTTCAAAATAGACCAGAAATCCATAGCAAGCTCCTGCAAAACATACTCATAAGGAAGCCAGCCATAACCTTCTTCGCCCCAGTTTTTGCCCCATGAATTTCTTATCAATAGCGCGCCCTCTGTCTTTACACCATATCTGTTTTTTATCTCCATTCTGTCATCATATCCAACAGCCATCACTGCATGGCCGCCTAAAACTTTTTCACCTTCAGAAGGAAATGGGATCCTGCCGTCTTTTTCTGCCTGTTCAATTGAACTATAAACTGTGAATCCGAATATGGAAGGATGTCCCTGCGCAAGAAAACTCTTAACACTCTGAAGAATTTCAGGTAAACGCACTCCTTTCCCATCATGCCTGAAATAAGAAATTGTTTGATAATTGGACGCAAAAGCATAACAGAATGCTGGCGGTTCCAGGTCAAAACCCTTCTCATCATCTGTATAAGGCCAGTATTCCTCAGGCGGAACACCAAAAAGGACTAATGCTGCCATTGTTGTTCTTAAAAATGCGCCTGTATCTCCTTTTGCTTTCATCAGGTTTCGGGTTACCTTGTAGAGAAAAAGTCTGGAAGCGTCTATATGTTTCCCAAAACACTTTCTCTCATAATATTCCACAAGTCCGACCCCCGCGTTGGCAGTACAAGAACCCAATCTACCCTGATCTTCCACGGGTGAACACCACAACCTCAAATCAACGCTTTCTGGAATATCGAACCTTGCCCTTTTTGTTCCGAGAATAGATTTTATCTTATCAGTACCTGAGGTATAATCCCTGAAATCAGGTAGATCTGGAATCCACCCGAACGAAGAATTTGCCATTTTTCCTCCTTGCTTTAGATTCTTTTCCCAAATATCATTATATCATCTACGGCTTTTATTTCTGTATGTTGAAATCGAGTATTATGCTAAAATATGCCGTCTGAAAAGGAGACTGAATTGCAAGAAAAATTAGCTATCAATGGCGGAAAACCAGTAAGAGAAAAGCCATTTCCAATGCGAAAGCCATATGGAAAACAGGAGATTAATGAAGTGATAAGCGCGTTGAAATCTCAATGCCTTTTTCGATATGGCGGAAATAAGGTTCTGAAACTGGAAAAAAGATTTGCCCAGCTTTACAATGTTAAGTATGCGGTCGCTTCTACCTCTGGAACAGCCGCCCTGCATATCGCTATTGGAGCTTTGAATCCAGACCCTGGCGATGAAATTATCACATCTCCTGTAACTGACCTGGGAACAATTATTGGAATTCTTTATCAAAACGCAATTCCTGTATTTGCTGATATTAATCCAGAAACCTACAATATCGACCCGGCGGACATTGAGAGAAAAATCACAAAAAGAACAAAGGCAATTATACCTGTCCACCTCTTTGGCAATCCTTGTGATATGGACAAAATTATGAAAATCGCAAGAAAACATCAACTTCTTGTTATTGAAGATTGCTGTCAGGCGTATTTTACCCCATATAAAGGAAAATTTGCTGGCACAATTGGAGATATTGGGTGTTTTTCTATGCAACAGAGCAAACACCTGACAACCGGAGACGGTGGCATCACCATAACAAACAATAAAGATTTTGCAGAAAGAATGTCGTTTTTTGCTGATAAGGGCTGGGCAAGAGCAGGATTTGGACCAAGGGCATATCTTTTTCTGGCTCCAAATTATAGAATGAATGAATTGACTGGAGCAGTTGCTCTTGCTCAATTGAAAAAAGTAAAAAAGATTGTTGAAAAAAGAAGATTACTTGGAGATTTGCTTACAGAGAAGATAAAGGACATCAAAGGGATATGTCCGGCAGCAGTTACTCCTGGCGCAAAACATTCTTACTGGACCTATCCCTTAAGAATACTGGATTATGATCCGATAAGATTCAATAAAGCCCTTAATGCCGAAGGAATCCCCTGTTATGTAGGTTATATAGGAAAACCAATATTTTTGTGCGCAGAATCTCTCTGGAACAAAAAAACCTATGGAAATTCTCACTGTCCTTTTGATTGCCACAGGTACAGTAAAAAAATTCAATATAAACAGGGTGATTGTCCTGTAACAGAAAAAATGCTACCCAGGTTAATCACAATTCCAATACACGAGAATTTTTCTGAGAAAGATATAGAAGATATAAGTAAGGCCATAAGAAAAGTCGCTGAAAACCTGTTATGAAAAAAATTATTGCCGGGTTTGGGCAAGTTGATATTACGCCTCCTTTGAATATACCCTATCTCGGATTTTATCCAAAAAGGCATAATTTCTTCAAAGGTATTCATGACCCTCTTTATGTCAGAACTCTTTATATCTCTGACGGAGATACAAAAGCAATCATAGTATGTGCTGATGCCATAGGGTTTTCTAATTCTCTATGTCCAGAAAAAAATTTTATCAGTAAGATGAGAAAAAAAATCTCGATGGCAACCGGCGTGAAAGAAAAAAATATTATGGTTACTGCAAACCATATCCATTCTGCGCCAGAAACCCTTGATTTCAGACCTTTAAGAAAACATCCAGGCGCAAAGCAATATTTACAAAACCTTCTCGAAAAAATTTCTTCTTCAGCCGAAATAGCGGTCAAAGATGCTTTTCCTGCATGTTTGATGGCAAGTAAGGGCAGGGTGGAAAAGATTTCCCGTAATAGAACAAGAGATGATTGTCTTGATAATGAACTGATACTTCTGGTTTTTCAATCAGAGGATGAAAGGAAAATATTTATAGTAAATTTCCCCTGTCATCCGGTTATTGTTCAGGCGCAGGATATGGTTTCAGCGGATTTTGTTGGAGTTTTGTGTAAGAAAATTCCCGAGATAATAGATAGAACAACAGGTTGCATTTTTCTTCAGGCCGCCTGCGGGGATATTAATCCTGTTAAAAATGCCACAGGTTCTTTTTCTGATGTTTATTTTACAGCAATGGCTTTGGCTGGCGAAGTAATTAAAACATTTTATCAGATGCAACTAACCGGCTATGTCTTACAGCCTGTTGATGTGAAAGTTATTTCAAAAAAGGTTTTGTTTCCTTCTCGAAGGTTGCCGGATAAAGAAGAAATAAAGGTTCTTGAAAAAAAGGCAAGACATGGCGATGGCTATGCAGAAGAAGTTTTATGGAGAGTTAAAGAAGGCAATAAACCTTTCGAAGGAGAAATCCAGATTATAAAAGCAGGTAATGTAATTCTGGTGGGCATTCCCGGAGAACCTTTCTGCAAACTGGGTAAAGAGATTAAGAAAATGAGCGAACCATTTCTGGGAATTCCTGTCGGTTATGCAAATGGTTATCTTGGATATATCGCTACAGACCAGGCATGGAAAACACAGATATACGAGGTAGAATGCGGGCCCTGGTCAAAAATAGGTCCAGAAGGTTATTCCTTGATTATTGAAAATTTTAAAAAATTAAAAACCAGAATCTGATGATTCAGGTGGTTGAATAACGATTGTGATATAATAAAATGCGCAAAGAAATTCTTAAATGCTGACATCGAAGCCAACTCTATATTGAACATATAAAGTTTAGATAGAAAAGGGAGAAAAATGAATAAAGTCTTATGCGGTCTTATTATAACAGGAATGATGACAGTATTTTTGCCTCTATTGAAATCAGAAGATATCCGGAATCTCATTCAGAATTATCAACTGCGCAGTTCAAATAATAATATTCCTGATGGATGGAGCTGGTTTCTTGACAGAACTGTGATTCGCGTCATTCCAGATACTGAAACAAATATTGTTGAAATTTCAGAAGATACAGATAAGTATGTTCCTTCCATATCCAACTTTGTAAGAATCGATGGCTTCAAAACCTACAAACTATCCGTGGAGATAAAGGCCGAAAACATATCAAAAAACGCAGCGGTTTATTACTACTGGACAGATGCGAATGGAAAAGAGATTACAAAAGAAAGATTCCTGACAAAACTCTCAGGGACAAAGGACTGGGAAAAGAAAGAACAAATCATCTCACCAGAAAATCCATCCGAAATAAAAGGAATAAGAATAATTCTGGCTGTATATGGGGTTAAAGGCGGCGCGGGAAAGGCGTGGTTCAGAAATCCATGTTTAACTGAAGCAGAGCCGGAGAAAAAAAAACTTCAATAGAAGCTCCTTATAACCGCGCATTTTTAAAGTCAGGACTTTCTGGAACACTTACCTGGAAAGAAAAAGACCAGCCATACTACATCGAACGAAATACCGCAGGATACTTAGCCTTTCATTCAAACGAATTCTTGTATAGAAAGCCATGCACATTAAAAATAGATGTACCTGAAGATGTTGAAATAGAGGTGTATCTTTATAAAATATCTGATGGAAAATGTATTTTTCTAAAACCCGTTGAAACAAAAGTCACAGAAGGAAAACAGCAGTTTACAATAAATGTGCCAGATGGAATTTCATGGCCTGCATGGGGAAATAGCATCTTTTTGCGAGCCGGGAAAAATGCGCCTGAAAATTTCTATATAAATATTAAAATTACAGGAGATACTCAAGAAATTCTCGCAGACTTGTCTGTCCCCATAGTAGTTCTGCCAGAAGTAAAAGATTTGAAACTACCTGAAAGTATTGGTCTTTTCACCTGGTATTCTTATCCACTTGCAAGAATTGACTTAAACCGAGATTCCGGAAAATTACCTTTAGCAATGCTTGAAAGCTGGAAAAACACTGGATTTTGCGGAGGCGACAGGCTTCCTTACGCCAGTGGAATTAACTGGCAGATAATAAGAGACCTTACAAGCGTTTTTACATATTATCCAGAGGTATATAAGGCAGAACCAGGAGAACAAAAGCCACCATTTGCCATAACCGCAGCAGGTGTTGTATGGGAAAGATATTTTTGTTCGTCAGCAATGGCTGAAATGGGCGAAAAAATCTATAAAAGAAACCTTGAACGTTTCCTGGAAAAAGATCCATCAATAAAAGACAAAAATGTATGGGGGGTTATAGATTATGAGCCATACGCGCCAATTGAGGGATGGGTAACAAAAACATGTTTTTGTCCGGTATGCGTAAAAAATTTCGCCAGTTTTTCAAACATCAAGGATGAAAACCTGGATCCGAAAACAATTCTTACTAAATATCAGAATGAATGGGTAAAATTTCGTTGCTGGCAGAGATCGCAGGAAGTTTTAGCGATGTCTAAGGCTTTTCATTCAATCAACCCTGAAGGTAAATTTCTGCTTGCCTCAATGCCAATGCCTGAAAAAACAGCGGACCAACAGTATTTCAAAGAATACGGTATTGATTTGAGATTTTACGATGATTTCATAGATATACATTATCCAATGTGTTACGAAGACGGACTTGATTTCTTCCAGAGAGTTGAACGTTCAGTAAGAGAATTGAAAAAAGAAGTAATTCCCATCATAGGTAATTACAATAAACTGATGACGCCATCTCGCGTTGGAATTCAAACTCTTGCCTGCGGAATGCTGGGTTGTAAAAGAATCTGTTACTGGACAGGCCTGAATATGACAGATGGCGCAATGATGATAAACATCAAGGAAGCAATGAAAAAACTTGCTAAAATTGAGCCGTATATTGTCAAAGGACAGATTGTAGAAGATGAGGTTAATGTTACTGGCGGATTTGGAGCAGAAGGATATCTGTATAGCATAGTCAGGAAATTAGCAAATAAATACTGTGTTTTGCTTGTTAACAATAATCCAAACGAATCCTGTTACGCGCGTATTTCTGTAAAACAGCCAAAAAAAGGAAATTATTCAGTAGTCAATGCCATAGATGGCCTTCTCTGGTCGGTTGATGGAGCAAAAAAGACTTTTACAGAAAAAGAACTGGAAAAAGGTTTAGCAGTCAAGATAGAACCCCTTTCAGATGTGTTGGTTGAGATAATTCCAAAAAACCTTTCGAAAAGCGCAATAATCAAATACAACACAAATTCAATCTCTGAAGAAGAAAGAATAAAACAATCTTTTTATTCATCGAAAATGGAGTGGAAATCTCACTATGATATGTCTGCTGGATTAAAAAAGATCGAGGGTAAAGACTTTTATGCGATAGAAACCCCGGCTCAAAGATTGTTGATAGATACAAATGATTCAGGTGTCGTAAGATGGGAAAAGAAAAATAAAGACGAATGGATTCAAATAGGATCTGCCATTTGCCGGGATGTCTTTGTGTATCCGATAACAATGTGGCTCACTGATAAAAAGATTGATCTGTCCGGCGTAGAGTTTACTCAGAATGCGGTAAAGATATCTTTTTCATATAATGTAAGGGAAGAACCATTTTCAGGGCTTGTGATCAAGAAAACATACATTGTGGAGAAAAATAACCCAAAAATTTCAGTTAACATCACAATAGTTCAAGGCATTGGATTTCGACCATTTGCCTATCGTTCGCACCATATTGTCAACGCAGGAATTAAAACATCAGAGTCCAAGGGAACACCATATTCAAATAGCATCGAGTATCTAATTCCTGACAGCGAAAAAATCATTAAGGACGATAATTTCAAAGATTTTTCAACCATGTATGTTAGAGCAAACGCAATTTTTCCTGACAGCGAACCTTTTCTAAAAAAAGAGGTTTCACAGATTAAGAGCTTTGATGGCAACTGGTGTGCTTTAAGAAATAAGATAACTGGTGAAATTGTTAAGGCAACCTTTGATTCAAGGGTATGTGAACTCTTTTTATGGAGGTCAGGTTCTCTTGCAACGCTTGAATGGATTTATCAATCCCCGTACTTGCAAAACGACCCGCATCTTGCCACAACATGGACAACCGAATATATTCTGGAGTACGACAAATCATTTTAGAAAAAAACAAAATCATCCGGTACCTGAGAATACCAGCTTCTGTATGTTGAATTTCTCGGAAACTGATAAAAGGAAGAATTTACTTCCACTGTTTTGAAATTCTGTGAATAAAACTTAAGATAATCTCTTGAAGAAAGGTCCTCAGGATAGAATATCTTCTGCCACAAGCGATAATTCCAGCCGCTGGTGCCAATGTAAACTTTACCTTCACTCATAAAGCTCTTTGATCAGAATCCTGCGAATTCTCAATGTATCAAGTGGAATTTTGCTTGTTGCGCCTCCCGCGCAGTACGAAATCAGTACGGCATCGTCTGTAAAATGAATCGCAGGATAACAAAAACCATGCTCCGGAGAATCTTCAAGAAGCTTATGATGCTTCCATGTTTTTCCTTCATCCTGGCTTATTGCGCAAACAAGGGGCGTTCTTCCCCAGGAAATCGGCTCTGGCTTTTTTGTTTCAAATATCCTGCTGTGATCATTCCATACCGCAAAAAGATCTCCTGTTGGCGGAATCCTCTTAATCTGCATTGGACTGCTGGGCGTCACAAACTGAGACGGCACAGGTTCAATCCAGGTCTGGCCAAGATCGTCGCTGAATGACTCCCACTGCCTTCCTTCTGCACCAGGCCTTGTCCAGGACCATAATCTTTTGTCCTTCAACTCAATGACTCCTGGTTCCTGTAGTCCATGGCCTGAAGGAAAACACCTGTAATAATTTGTAAGGGACTCACACCATCGGGTGCCGCCATCATCGCTGAAAAAGAAAAGAATTATTCCAGGAGAAGCAAGGAAACTTTTTGGTTCTTCGCCCGGCATAACAGCAGATGGTCCCCTGTATCTGTGAAGCGCGGCAGGAAAAATAATGCGGCCACATTTCAGCTGAATCATTCTGTCATTATTTACAACATAATAGCCAGGCTCACACGCTATTGAAACAGGTTCAGAAAGGGTTTCAAGTTCATCATCGCTTGTGCGGAAATACGGCATACAGGATTTTCTTCCATCCTTGCGAAGGTAAAGAATTGCTATCTTGCCATTCTGAATTCTTAATAAGGACACACTCATCACATTTGTTGTTCCTTCTTTCTGTATCAGAATACTATCTTGGTCCGACCATGTTTTTCCACCATCGTCAGAATATCTTGCAGCAACTACTGCCTCGCCAAAATCAGAATGGGAAGAGGTAAATCTTGACCAGGCAAAAATAATTCTTCCCGACTTCAAAGTAATAAAACTACCCTCACTATGCCTTGAATTTTCTGGAGTTGGATCAAGTTGAAGTACGATTTCTCCTGGTTTAATCCTGTTTTCCATAAACTTTTTCCTATCAGAGTTCCCTGTCGAAACTCCTGTATTGCAGCGCCTCTGAAATATGGCTCAAATTAATTTGTTCTGATTCTTCAAGGTCTGCTATGGTTCTTGCAACCTTGATAACCCTGTCATAACCCCTTGCTGAAAGGTGCATCTGTTCAAGAGCGCGCTGAAGAAAACTTTTGCACCCGTCGTCAAGTACGCAAAATTGTTTCAATTGTTTCGTATTCATATGACCATTGCAAAAAATACCAGTGCCTTTGAATCTTTCAATCTGTATCTTTCTGCATTTTTCAATTCTTTTACGAATGCTTTCAGAATCTTCGCAAATCTGATCTGACACAAGTTGTTTTGAACCAAGCGCTGAAACTTCTATATGAATATCTATTCTGTCAAGAAGAGGCCCTGATATCTTTTTTCTGTACTTAATGATCTGCGCCGTAGTGCATCTGCAGGCCATACGGCTGTCGCCATAATAACCGCAGGGACATGGATTCATCGCTGCAACAAGGAAAAACCTCGATGGGAATTCTATCCTTCCTTTTGCCCTTGAAATAACAACCTTTCCATCCTCCATTGGTTGACGAAGTGCTTCAAGAACATCCCTGTGAAATTCAGGAATCTCATCAAGAAACAAAACGCCATTGTGGGCGAGAGATATTTCACCTGGCTTTGGTATTGCTCCACCGCCAATAAGAGCGATATCAGAAATCGTGTGATGAGGCTGTCTGAATGGTCTTACTGAAACAATGCCGCCGTCAAGAGTTCCAGCAACACTGTGGATCTTTGTTATTTCTATAGCCTCTTCAATCTCAAGAGAAGGAAATATGGTCGGAATCCTCTTTGCAATCATACTCTTTCCGGCGCCAGGAGGGCCTATCATTAAGATATTGTGCCCACCTGAGACAGAAACCTCTATTGCCCTTCTTGCTAAAGACTGCCCTTTTACTTCCCTGAAGTCAACTTCATACTTGCTGTATTGCGCAAAAAGTTTTTCTCTATCACATTTGAATGGGTGTATTTCCTTTTTCCCTGAAAGAAAATCAACGCATTCCTTCAAGCTGCCAACTGGATAAACATCAATGCCGACAACTGAAGCCTCAAGAGCATTTGAGAAAGGAACTACAAGCTTACCTCTTTTGCTTTTCACAAAGATTGCCATTGGAAGGACCCCGCTCACTGGCCTGACTGAACCATCAAGAGCAAGTTCGCCGACAAAGTAGAAATCGTCAATAGCCTGGACTGGAATAATCTGTTTTGCCGCGAGTATTCCAAGCGCAATAGGCACATCAAAACAGGACCCTTCCTTTTTAAGGTCCGCAGGCGCAAGGTTTATCGTAATTTTTGATTGGGGAAAGTCAAAACCTGAATTTTTTATGGCTGGTTTTATTCTGTCCTTGCTTTCTTTGACTGCCTGGTCAGGAAGTCCAACAATTGAAATGCCCGGAATGCCTCTGGAAATGTCTACTTCAACACTTACAGGATGTCCTTCTATACCCCAGACAGCAACCGACTGAACTTTTGAAAGCATCGATCAATCCACCGGGATTATTTCACAGTGCCAGCTATTATTCTGTTTTGTTACTGAAACAATCTCGAACCTAAAAGAAAAATCATCCAACCTTTCTTTTTGAATATACTGGTTTGCGACGCTTGCAATTCTGGAAAGTTTTCTTTCGTCAACCGCTTCTGCGGGAGAGCCGAATTCATTAGATAATCTTGTTTTTACTTCGACAAAAACAATGACTTTTTTTTTCTGCGCGACTATGTCAATCTCTCCGTATTTTGTCCTGTAATTCCTGTCAAGTATTCTATATCCGTTTGCCTTTAAAAATCGTACCGCAATCTCCTCGCCCTCTGAACCCTTTTCTCTGGCACTTCCCATTTTTATGTCTTTTTCTTTCTCAGGTAATACATTTTTGCCCTTGGCGCAAGACGATTATCTTTTCTGGACTTAAGCAGTTTGATCCGCACAATATTTGGTGAATAGACAGGAAAAATTCTTTCTACTCCCTCTCCATAGGAAATCTTTCTAACCGTGAATGTTTCTCTTAAACCCGTTCCTTTTTTTGCGATGCAGGTACCGGTAAAAACCTGAGTGCGAGTTTTTTCTCCCTCCTGAACCTTTATGTGAACTTCCAGTTCATCTCCAGGAAAGAATTCAGGAATCTCTTTGTTGGGTTTTAATTCAGACTCAATTGCTGCTACTTTCGGATGCATCTTTACCTCCTTTTTTCTTAAGGTATCTTGCGTAAAGGTCAGGCCTTCTTTGTTTTGTTCTTTCTATTGATTGTTTCAATCTCCACGCTTTTATCCTGGCATGATCGCCAGAAAGAAGCACTTCGGGCACCTTTAAACCTCTGAAATCTTCTGGTCTTGTATAGCAAGGCCAATCAAGCAAACAGTCAGAGAATGAGTCGTATTTAGGCGCTTCTTCAGGCAATACTCCTGGCAATAACCTTGCAATGCAATCAACAATTACCATCGCGGGCAACTCGCCTCCGGTCAGCACATAATCACCGATTGAAATTTCATAATCCACAATAGCCCTTACCCTTTCATCCACGCCTTCATAATGGCCGCATATGATAATAAGACCTTTTGTTTTTGAAAGATCCTCAGCCTTTTTTTGAGTAAACACTTCTCCCTGCGGGCTGGTTAAAATTGTCAAAGACTCAGAATTATGCTTTTTAACCTTTTCTATTGCAAGAAAGATTGGTTCGCATGCCAGAACCATTCCCTTCCCGCCCCCATATGGCGCATCATCAACCTTCTTATGCTTATCCCTTGAAAAATCTCTTAAATTCCACAGATGCAATTTAATTATGCCTCTGGACCGAGCTCTTTTCACGATGCTCGTGTCAAGCGGGCTGAAAATCTCAGGAAAAATCGTAATGATGTCAATCCGCATTAAGCTGGTTTAGAATACCTCTTTTTTTCACAAAACTCTTTACTGTTGAAGAAGGTTGAGCTCCGAGTTTTAGCCAGTGAACGACTCTATCATCCTTCACCTCAAAAACAGGTGGTTCTCTTAGCGGGTCGTAATATCCAAGTATCTCAATAACATCTCCTCTCCCATCCTTTTCATCGCTTACAACTATCACATTGTAGAACGGTCTGTTTCTTTTTCCTTTCCTTACAAGACGAATTTTGGTTGCCATATTCTATCTCCTTATATAAAAACCGGCTCGCCTGTCTCCAAACTTTTGTGTATAGCTGCCGCTATTTTTGTAACTTCTAACCCATCTTCCCCAAAAGCGCTTATTGAATTTTTTTTCAACTGCCCAAAATCTCCGCCGTCTTTCAGGTACCTCACATTATACACGAAATCACTTATACTTTCAATTCCATAGCCCTTATAAACAGTTTTTCCAGAAACATCGTTTTCAAACAAAACCTTTGCGGACACCGAATCATATGTATCAATTCTCATCTGTTTCAATTTTATTTTGTGGCCTGTCGCGTACGCGCACTTTCCGTTTGAATTGATGCACCACCTGACCAGATCTATAAAATGCACGCCAAGAAACCATACAGGCGATGACATATGAGCCCAGGATGAAAACCACTTTGAAGGGACCTCAATCCTGTCTTCCATATGCACATATCCATATTCTATTATTCCAAATTTACCCGACCTGACATCCTTACATAGCTGCTGGTGATGCGGATCGTATCTTTTGTGAAAATCAACCTGAATTAAAACATTATTTTTTTTTGCTGTTTCCATAATTTCAAGACAACCTTCAACACTTACATCCATCGGCTTTTCTACAAGAATATGTTTACCAAGTTTTGCTGCATAAACGCATGGTTCCCTGTGAAGATGGTCAGGAGTGGCTATAGCAACAGCGTCTATTTTTTCTTTTTCAAACATCGTTGTGTAGTCAGTATAACCCTTCACCTGATACCTTTCACAGTGCAGATCGAGCAAATCCCTGTTTATTTCGCAGATAGAAACAAGCTGCGCCAGACCCTGACGCTCAAGCTGTTTGAACGCATCTATGATATTCTTACCGTATCTTCCTGTGCCGATAACAGCAAGATTTAACATTCTTACCCCATTTTAACCATGGCATGTTTCTGCAATCGCTTCTTCTATCACAGCGCAACCTTCGATAATGGCATCCTTTTTTATGACAAGCGGGGGGGCAATTTTTAGAGAGGCCCCCATAAATCCCACCGGAGCAAAAAGCAAAAGCCCTTTTTCAACACATTTTTTTACTATTTCGAAGGCAAGATCGCCATCTGGTTCCATAGTTGCTGGCTTCACTATCCCTATAGCCCACACAAGACCCTTTCCACAAACAAATCCAGCAACCGGATGTTTTTCCTTTATCCGGTTGAGTTCCTTTTCAAAAACCCTTCCCATTTTTTCAGCGTGCTGTGGCAGATTCTTTTTGATAATGTAATCGATATTTGCAATTGCGGACGCAGCGCAAACAGGATTTCCAGTATGGGTACTGGTCATTGTTCCCGGCTCATATAAGTCCATAATTTCTGGTTTTCCAACAACCGCGGAAATTGGAAGCCCGCTTGAAATACCCTTGCCAAGCGTGAAAATGTCAGGAATAACTCCATAGTGCTGGAATCCCCACAATGTCCCAGTTCTTCCAAAACCTGCCTGCACTTCGTCAAAAATCAAAAATGCCTTATGCTTATCGCAAAATTCTCTCAATTTTTTTGCGTATTCCACAGGCATAAAGGCAGCGCTCCCCCCCTGATATGTCTCTGATATAACAGCGCAGATATTGTCAAAGTTGACACCTTTTTCTTTAAGCGTATTGATAAAAAGGTCAAAACTTCTATCCGATTGTCTTGGATCTCCGGGAAACGGCACCTGAACCATATCCGGGTCCAGATTTCCAATCCATTCCTTAAGAGATGGAATTCCTCCAGCCATCTGCGCACCAAGCGTCCTTCCATGAAATGCGTGTTCAAATGAAACAACAATTTTTTTATTCGGGCTTATCAGTCTGCCTGCTGTCCTTGAAAGTTTTATCGCGCATTCAATGGTTTCTGCGCCAGTAGTAAGGATAAATACCTTTTTAAGTGGTTCTGGCGCAAGACTCCCAATTTTCTCGGCAAGGTTTGCTCTTATTTCGCTTGGAAAACAATAGTTGTGCAAAAATGGCCTTGAAGCCATTTCTTTTATCGCTTTACAGATTGCTGGATTTCCATGCCCCGCATTTGTAACCAGCACTCCTGAAGAAAAATCAAGCCACATATTTCCATAGGCGTCAAAAACATTTACACCCTTTGCCCTGTGCCACACAACAAGCGGTTGTCCACTCATTGAACGAGGTTCCCACTGTCTTAGCTTTTCAAGAACTGGCATTGATTCAGGAACCGGAATTTTTGTTGCAATCTTCCTGTATCCGGTGTTTACCGGCTTAACTTCTACTGGCTCAAGGGGATATGCCTTACCCATTTTTACCTCCGTTTGGTTTATTGTGAACTTAATGCCTTATCAAGAATGGAAAATCTTTTCCACTGAGTCCACTATTTTTTCTATGTCAGCAAGCCTTCCTTTTCCCACTGCGCCGTTTGCAAGTTTCCCTTCCTCAGGTTCAACAAAAAAATAGCCAAGTTTCTTAAGTTTTGCGATATTTTCCTGAACTATTGGATTTTCCCACATCCTGACATTCATCGCAGGAGCAAAAATAACCTTTCCAGAAGATGCCATAATCGTTGAAGAAAGCAAATCATCAGCAATGCCAGAAGCAACCTTTCCTATTATGTTGGCTGTTGCGGGAATAACAAGCAATACATTTCCAAAATCACCCAGTGATATATGTGAAATATCCCACTGCGCATCTCTTTTGAACATATCTGTATAAACCTGATTTTTTGAGATTGTTTCAAAGGTCATCGGAGCAATAAATTTTGTTGCTGCTTCTGTCATAATTACCTTCACGTTCCAGCCCTTATCCTGCAACATTCTTATTACAGACAGAACCTTATACACCGCTATTGACCCGCAAACACCTATAACAATATTTTTATTCATAACAGTAGCATCAGACAGTAAAATTCAGGACCTTGATATTATCCCAGTAATATAAAGCTATGTCAAGAATGTGTGTACACTCCTATGGATATGCAGAAAGTTGTTTTTCATAATTTATCTTTTTAATTTCATAACAAAAAACCGACAATAATTCCTGAATTTACACATCGATGAAAATCTGTCAGAAATTTTCAAAACTTGAAACTATAAAAAAGGATACAGCATCTATTATTTTGAAAGAAACAAAAAGGAGGTGATCAATATGGTGAAACTGGTTAAATGGGATCCTTTCAGAGAGCTGGATGACATAAGGACCGGATTTGACAGGGTGCTTGATAAATTCAGAACAGAATTTTACGGAGAAAAGTTGTGGACTCCTGCGGTTGATATAACTGACACCGGAGACAGCCTTGTGATAAAGGCAGAGGTGCCTGGCTTTGACAAGAAAAATATAAACATTTCTCTGACCGGCGATACCATAACCATCTCCGGCAAAACGCAGGAGGAAAAAGAAGAGAAAAAAGCTCACTATATTTATCGAGAAAGAATTTCAGGAAGCTTCGCAAGATCGTTCAATCTTCCTGCACCAGTTGATCGCAACAAGGTAAAAGCGACCTGCAAAGACGGTATCCTTGAGATAGTGCTCCCGAAAGCAGAAGAGGCAAAAGCAAAAGAAATCAAGATTGATGTTGAGTAATCACTATGGAAAAAGGTGGCTGGAAAAAAACCAGCCACCTTTTTTATTCAAGGGATTTCAAAAAATCATCCGGAATTCTCGCAGCGTGTATATGGCATATACCGTAAGGATCGGCATTAAAAATCACATTTTTATTATCGGCTGTCATATATGGATGAGGATGGGAACAAGCAGCGCCTCCGCCCTGTGCTCCACAATTTGAAACAAGTGTTCTGTACTTTCCTGTTTTTATGTTTCCAACAACAATCTCAATTGGACCCGGTATTCCGTTTTTATATGAATCGCAAATAAAATATTTTCCACATTTTGAGATATTCACATGATTGAAAAGGTGTTCAGGCGCAGAAAAAATAAAGGGTTTTTCATCTTCAGGTCCTAAAACAACAAAATTACCTTGCATATGGCGACTGTCATGGATTTGTTTGAATCTCAAAGATGGTTCTTTTTCAGACATCGCCGGCCATCTCACAGTGAGCCCGATCTTTTCCGTATCAGCAATCCAGCCAGAATGGCCTGTAGAACCTGCCGTATATGGTGAGCCCACTTTCAATTGCCTGAAATTTTTCCCATCAATGTCTATAATAAAATGGGTGGTATATGCCTCTGGCTGCTGCGAAGCCAGAAGAGTTCCATCGGATTTTATTCTCTGTCCCCTGTTATGCTGAACAAGAATATCCCTGCCATTAACTGGATTAAACTGCACATGGCTCAAAATTTCGTCATGTCTGAATATCGTCTCAAAGGTTTTATTTTTCAGATCAACCCTTATGATTTCACTGCCTGTGTCACAGGTTCTTCTTGTGCAGATGAGAAACCTGTGATCAGGCGATACAGTATCAAAACAAACATCTTCTGGAAGGTCCCAAAAACTCAATATGATTTCCTTTTCAAGGGTTGAAATATCAATCATAGCAAGTTCTCTTGCAGGTGTTAAATAATAGATCTTTCCTGACCAGGCAGATGTTCCGACCATAACGCTTGAAACTTCGGGCTCTAAAAGCATTACCTTCAGTTTTTCAATATCTGCAACACACAGCTGGTATGGTGGGATTCGCGGATCAGGGCCAAATGAACGGGTATATGCTATTTTTTTCCCGTCAGGCGAAGTATAGGGCTGTTCGCAGTAAATGTTGATATTGTGCATTACAGAACATGTCAACCTTGTTATCAGAGCGCCGCTTACCGGATCGTGTGTAAGATCACACGCCTCTGACTGCCATTTTTTTATCATCTTGTTTCCTTTTTGAAATTTTTTTTTCGATAAAAACACATTATAATTAATCCGGCAGTTAAGTCAATCCTTAAGGAGAAAAAAATGGAAAAACCCGTAGTTTTCCAGAAGCATAATTACCCGCTTACCGGCATTCTGCATCTGCCAGTCGAAGAAAAAACAGAAAAAAAATTCCCTGGTGTTATTCTGTGCCACGGATTTTCTGGAAACAAGTCTGAAAGTCATTTCATCTTCACCCGTCTTGCAAGAAATCTCGCCAGCGCAAGAATGGTATGTTTGAGGTTCGATTTTATGGGTTCTGGAGATAGCTGGGGCTACTTCGAAGATATGACACTTGAAACAGAAATTCAAGATGCATCCGGCGCCTTTGAATACCTCTCAGAACAACCTTTTATCGATAAAAATAAAATAGGCATACTCGGACTATCAATGGGCGCTATTTCAGCAGTAACGACAGCCACCAGATATAAATTGAAGGCGCTATGCCTCTGGTCTCCTGTCGCTTTTCCGCAGGTCCTTAAAAAAAAGATTTTAACGGCAAGATTGAAAAAAACACTGGAAGAAAAGGACGTTGCATATTTACAGGGTTTCGGGTTGAGAATAAGCAAAGAATTTATTGATTCTCTCAGCAAAATAAATCCTGTTGATATGGCAAAGAATTTCAGTGGCGATGCCCTTATTGTTCACTCTAAAAACGATTCTGTAATAAATTTGATGCACGCATTTTCGTATCTCAAAGCATTTCATTATTGCGCAAAAACAAAACAATTGATAATTACTGAAAAAGGAGGGCACACCTTTGCCTTTGAAGAAGCGGAAAATATGGCGCTGGAAAAAACAAAAGAGTTTTTTGCAAGTACTCTTTTTACTTAATAAATCTTACCGCCACAAATTTATAAATCGCAAATAAGATAACAAGGAAGATTATTATCTTGACGAATCTGGCTATCAAGGTCCATTTAGAGCCATGGTAAGAAGCTCTTTGCTGTTCAATCTGCGCCATTCTTTCCGCATGAACCTTCGCTGTATCAGCGCATTCATTACTGCAAAAAATCCCAAGTTCTGTAACTTTCCTGCAGGATGAACACAATGGTCTTCCACATTGTTTGCATCTTGTTACTGCAGGTCTACCTGTGTGAAAAAAACAATCAGCCATTTTCCCCTCCTTTTTTGTCCACAGGAATTTTAAACCTTTATACGGGCAAAATCAATTCTCTACGGTTTTTCCTATCGGGACACCATATTTTAAAAAATTTATTATGACGCGTCTGACGCTTTGATACTTACTTCACATCGGATAAAATATATTGCGATGAAGATTGCCCATGTGATTACACGGATGATTGTTGGCGGAGCTCAGGAAAACACTCTCTCAACCGTTATTGGTTTGAAAAATCGCAAACATGATGTCCTCCTCATATCAGGACCTTCCACGGGTCCAGAAGGCAGCATGGAAGCCGATGTAAAAAAACATAAAATTAATTTTATCTTCGTGCCGCAACTGGTGAGAAATATAAACCCATTGTATGACGTCATCGCATTTATCAAATTAGGTGTGATTTTCAGAAGGCACAAATTTGACATTATACACACCCACAGCGCAAAGGCAGGTTTTATCGGAAGAATCGCCGGTAAAATTTTTTCAAGAAAATCAAAAATAATTCACACCCTGCACGGTCCCAGTTTTTATCAGTATCAGCCCGCTCTTGCGAAATTTTGTTATATGATGAGCGAAAAAATTGCAGGTTTCTGCACTGACTATTTTATTTCTGTCAGCAGCGTTATACTTGAAAGATACCTGCGCCACGGCATAGGAAAAAGAGAAAAAAGTTGCGTTATAAGAAGCGGTTTTGAAATTGAGAAATATAAGGTTGCTTTGGAATCAAGTCAGGGAATAAGAAATAAACTCGGCCTTGGCAAGCAAGACATTCTTATTGGAATGATTGGAAGGCTTTTCCCTCTTAAAGGACAGGAGTATCTGTTAAAGGTTTTCGCAAAAATAGCCGGTGATTATCCAAACACACACCTTATTCTCGTGGGAGATGGCATATTGAAAGACAGGTTTGAAATTTTTGTGAAACAGCAAAATCTACAGAAAAGAGTTCATTTTACAGGACTTGTGGAACCGGAAAAAATACCTTATTTTGCTTCTGCAATTGACATAGGAGTTCACACAAGTTTGCGGGAAGGATTACCAAGGGCTGTGGTTCAAATTCTTGCCGCGGGAAAACCGGTTATCGCTTTTGATATTGATGGCGCGAGAGAAGTTATAAGAGATGGATTAAACGGTTTCCTTATTCCTGCAAAAAACGAAGCAATACTTGAAAAAAAATTGAGGTTTTTGATTGAACAGCCAGAAGAGGAAACAAAAAAAATGGGCAGATACGGCCAGGAAATGGTCTTTGAAGAATTTTCAGTTGAGAAAATGCTTGCGAAAATTGAAAAATTATATTTTAATATATTAAAAGAAAGTTTTTGCCATAATAACAGAAAGGTTTGAATGAACGATGAAATCGTTGTCCTGCCAATGTTTGAAAATCTGAATATCATTTCAGAATTCCTTCAGGAACAAATCAAACAGGCGCGCCTCGCTTCAAGAAAAGCATGGGAGCTGCTTCTTGTGACAGATGAAATATGTTCTCATGTTATACAATTCAGAAAGTATGATAGTTCTATGGGAAAGTTGAAAATAACATGGGATGCATATCCTGATAAGGTTGTTGTCACGATAGAAACACCAGGCATACCTTTCAACCCGATTGAATTGAACAGCAAAGAAATTGTAAAAGAAGAAGAGGAAGAAGCCCTTGGCGGAATGGGAATACATCTTGTTAAAGAGATGATCGACGACTATGTTTATTCAAGAACAAACAACACCAATATCATAAAGCTCATAAAATTCAGAAGGTCAAAAAGAAATAAGTGTGAGAAATGAAGAAAAATTAAAATGTGATCTTCTTTGCCTTACAGATTCTCAGTATATCACCTGCAAGATACAAAGAACCGCAGATTACCCTCGGGCTACTGCCTTTTATTTCAATCAATCTTTTGAAAGCGTGCTGGACATTCTCAATCACCTCGACACCAGTTTTTTTTGTCAATTCATGCATTTTCCCTGCAAGATGTTCAGGCGGTACACTCCTTGGATTATCAGGAGTGGTGAAAATAAATTTTTCTCCCAGTTTTGAAAGCATCCTTAACATAACTTCCCATTTTTTATCCTTCAGAATGCCAACCAGAAAAATGAACTTTGTGTCTGGAAAATATTGCTTAAGTGCTCTTTTAAGAGAATTGATGCCATCCGGATTATGTCCCCCATCAATAATAACCAGAGGATTTTCCATTACTGGTTGAAATCTTGCGGGCCAGATGGATTTTTTCATTCCTTCGATTATTGCAGAATCAGATATGTCAAATCCACTCTTTCTGAGTAAAAGCAAGGATTGTATTGCTACTGCTGCGTTATGAATTTGATGGCTTCCAAAGAGCCTTATGGAAATGTTTTTAATACTGGAGATACCGGTAAAATTTAATTTATGTTCATGTGGAAAGTCGGAAAATATTAATCTTGCGGAAAAGTCCTTTCCATAAAAATACCCTTTTGCATTTTTCTGCCTGCAGACCCTTTTTATAACCTTCAATGATTCAGGCAATTGCCTGCCCGAAACAACAATTGAATTATTCTTTATTATCCCTGCCTTTTCAGAAGCAATCTCTTCAATGCTATTTCCGAGATACTCCATATGATCGTATGAAACAGGCATTATAATTTCCAGCACTGGTTCTAAAACATTTGTTGCATCAAACCTTCCGCCCATTCCGACCTCACACACGCACACATCTATTTTCTCCCTCTTAAAATATTCAAAAGCAATAACGGTCAGGGCTTCAAAATATGTTGGTTGCATTTCAACCGGCAGTTTATCGCATAACTTTTTCAATTCAAGACACATCTCATTGAAAACTCCAGAAGACACCTGTTTCCCATTTATCTGGATTCTCTCTTCAACTCTTATAAGATGCGGGCTTGTGTATAAGCCAACTTTATAACCCGCCTGTCTTAAACAGTTTGAAATAAAACAGGCAACTGAACCCTTTCCGTTTGTGCCGGCGATAAGAATCGATCTATATTTTTTATGCGGATTTTTAATGGATGAAAGAATAAACCTCATCTTGTCAAGTCCAAGCTTAATGCCAAAATCAGTCAGTTTCTCAAGATATTTATGGCCTGAACCGCTCATTGAGAAGGAGCAAAAATTGTGAGAATTTTTGTAAGAGTTTGTTTAAGGTTACTTCTTGGCACAACCTGGTCAAGCATGCCATGTTGATAAAGAAACTCTGATCTTTGAAAGCCATGCGGAAGTTTTTGTTTGATTGTTTGCTCAATGACCCTTGGACCTGCAAAACCAATCAATGCTTTTGGTTCTGCAATAAGTATATCTGCGAGAAATGCAAAACTCGCCGCGACTCCGCCCATTGTCGGGTCTGTGAGGACAGAAATATAAAGCGTCTTTGTCTTTTTAAGTTTTCCCACAACCTGCGAGGTCTTAACCATCTGCATCAGGGAAATAAGGCCTTCGTACATTCTTGCTCCACCCCCTCCGCCGCAGATGGAAACAATGGGTTTTTTCTCGACCATTGCGAGTTCACACGCCCTGACAAATTTTTCACCCACCACAGAACCCATGCTTCCCATAATAAAGTTGCTATCAAGAATTGAAAGAACTGAAGGCGTTTTGCCTATCATAGCCCTTCCATAAACAAGCGCTTCATTAAGTCCGGTTCTTTTTCTTTCTTCTTCAAGTTTTTCTTTGTATGTTTTTGGACCTTTGAATTCAAGTGGGTCCACAGAAACTATGTTTGCATCAAGTTCTTCAAAGGTTCCTGGCTCAACAATTAAATTTATCCACTCTTTTGTCGTAAGACGAAAGTGATAACCGCAATGCGGACATATCTTAAAGTTTTCTTTCAGTTTGCCTTCATAAATCAGTTTATTGCAATCAGGACATTTCTGCCAGAGGTCTTTCTTGATATCTGGCGCCTCTTTTGGCGTTATTGGAATATATCTTTTTCTGTGCCTGAATATCACTTTATAAGTCCGTATCTTTTCAAAATGTTTTCAAGTTTTTTCAGATTTTCCTCTGAAGGTGGAGTAAGAGGCATTCTGAGTTCAAGGTCTATCTTTTTCATCAGATAAAGACAGGTCTTCACGGGTATTGGATTTGTTTCAATAAAAAGCGCTTTAAACATATCAAAAAGTTTTATATGCATTTTTTGCGCTTCATTCCAGTTATTTGATAAAGCGGCGCGCACCATCCTGCTCACATCGCCAGGCATTATATTAGCGGCAACAGATATCACTCCTTTTCCACCAGCAGACATAATCGGCAATGTCAGCGAATCGTCTCCTGAAAGAACAACAAAATCATCCCTGCAAAGCGAGATAATCTTGCTTACCTGATCCAGACTTCCGCTTGCCTCTTTTATTCCAACTATATTTTTAATCTCAGCAAGCTTCGCCACTGTCTCTGGAAGTATTGAAATCCCTGTTCTGGAAGGAACATTGTAAAGAATAATAGGCATATCAACATTCTCTGCTATTGTTCTGTAATGTTTGTAAAGTCCATCAGGCATTGGCTTGTTGTAATAAGGAGTAATGATAAGCGCGGCATCACAACCCGCACTGTGCGCAAACTCTGTTAGTTCAAGAGCTTCAGAAGTTGAATTGGAACCAGTGCCCGCAATAACCGGCACCCTTTTGTTGACTATTTCAAGGGTATATTGAATGACCTCTTTATGTTCCTCGTGAGACAGTGTCGCCGCCTCGCCTGTGCAGCCAACAGGAACTATTGCATCTGTTCCACTGGAAATTTGAAATTCAATAAGTTCTTTAAATCTTTTCCTGTCAAACCTTCCATCCTTAAAAGGGGTTACTATCGCGACAATCGACCCTTGAAACATAATACCTCCTGATCCTTATAATGATACACCAGCAAAAGCAAAGAAGTCAAACACAGATAAGGGCTGTTAATCTGGTTTTTAACAAATGCCTCCAATAATTTTAGCACAAATACTGGATACTAAGAAACTGCAGGAAGAAGATTCAGAAGAAAATGGGTGGTACAGGCAAATGGAAGGCATTTGCGGAGACCATTCCACACTATATTCACACATTTCATTCGATTATCCGCGGTTCTCGAGATCATCTGCCTGTTTTCGCAAGCTTAAGCCTGGTGATCAGGCGCCGGATGCGCCGCTGCATGGAAGGGTTCGCTTTCAGAGAGATTGCCTCAAAAACAGGCCGTCCATCCATCAAAGTCTCAGAACCCTCTGAACTGCGCCAGTCGTGAACCTTGTAGGTGTAGAATTCCAGAACATCGGCGCCAAGCTCTGTCGCGCGTTCAGCCAGTTGTTCCAGAAGGCCTTGCCGCATCGGCGTGAACTCTGAGGGATCTGCGATCCAGAGATGGAACTGAAAAGGTTTTTTCCCTGCGATCGTGCGACCGCGTTCCACATCGCGCTTCACATTACCCAGCAGCGCCCGGGTCGGAACATGCCGAAAATCATCCGCCATATAAATTTCAAATCGATCAAAATACAGCATCAGTCGTCGGTAATCCACTCCGTGATGCAACGAATTCCGTTCCAGATAGTAGTCGAAATCGCTCAACACAAGGTGGTGCTCCGGATTGGCATCCACAGCCCGATAGGCGCGGCAGGTTCGATGTGCAAAATCCTCGCACCAATCAGCTCGCGCTTCCATCCAGTCGTTCCATAGCAGAAATCCTTCCTCTGGAGACCGGGGCGGACTCACTCTGTCAAAGCTACCAATTTTCTGTCTGTACCGCGACTCCATATTCTCAATACAGCTATATCGCTTCCTCAACCAGCGACGGAAACGCTGCCAGTCGCAGGAAGCGTAGCTGCCTCCACTGCGTCCATTGCCCGCAGAGTCTTGTCGCGCAAGCGCACAATTCTTGTCAGGTCCTGCGGCACAGGAGAGATATTCCAGAGAACGACAAAATCGAATCCGAGATCCTTCACATTCAGGAAATCTCTTTCCCATTCATCTTCGGTTTCACAGTTAATCTGGTACCAGGTGCCAAATTCCACAAGCATCCCTTCACCCGCTCAGCCGACGAGGTGTTTTTTCGCTTGTTTCGCTATTCGCGCCAATTCTCGCATCTGTTTTTCCTCGAGATGGAAATCGTGCTTTCTTATCCTTTCATGTGCTATGGCACGCGCTCTGTCCTTTGCTGTTTTCCGATGCGCCTGCCACGAGCGCAACTTCTCCCTGTGAAAAACATCTGATGAAGGCATTATCTTCCTGAAAAGCTGCACGGTACTCTCGTGAGAAAGAAACATATCATTCTTTTCCGCAACATCCACAATCGCCTGGTACATTCCGTTCATGGTGGAGATGCTGCGGTCAGGACAAAAACTTTCAATCAGTTCCCTGATATGATTAACAATCTCCACGTCCAGCACCAGTTGTACCCCGCTGAAAAGGTCATCAACACACAGGTTCCCGGCCCCCGTAAATGTCCTTGCTCCCTGAAGTGCCGCCGTCAATGCCGCAGCCGTCTTCTCAACTCCGGCCTGCAAGTCAACGGCGCAGGAGCTGCTTGCAAGATTCCCAATCACCGCATGGTAGCGTTCATCCACAAACCCGCAGAAACGTTTCACCCACCGTTCATTGAGATATTGAAACAGGTGTGTCCTGGGTGAACCAAAAGCGTAGTTAGCATACTGCAAGTCCGTCGGGTTGGCTATTTTTGATCCAATCGGCAAACTAATATGCTCATCAAAAATCTCCAGCAGGATGTGCGCTCCAAGGTTCTCAGTGAAAGCCAGCGCACGACATCCTGCCACAGTGACAGGACCACTGACCTCGGGAGCATTGTAAATCATCGGCTCGATTGAAACCCGACCGGCTTCTACATCTGCCCGGTAGTGATCGTAGACAAGAAGAAATTCTTCCAGACTCTCGGGTGCCACGCGTAGCGGCGGGACAGTAATGATGAAAACCGGTAGAGGAAAACATCCCCATCCCTGAGCTATAAGGCTCGATAAAGAGTATGTTTTCTGCTCTCCTGGTCTCGAATAGGTTGATTGAGGAGAAGGCCTCAACTTACGCAGGAGGTTGAGATTGAGAGCAGAGCCTGTCCCGAACAATTTTTCAAGGAGGCAAAGATATGAATCTGGAATATTTTTGTGGGATAGATGTAAGCAAAAGCAGCTTTTGTATTGCGGTGAAGAATGATAAGTTTGTGATTGATAATGAAAAATTTGGCATGGATAAAGAAGGGTTTGATGCACTGGAAGAAAGGCTTTCCAGGTATAAAGGGAAGATTCTTATAGGGATGGAATCCACGGGTGTTTATCATACAAATCTCTTTTACTTTCTTCAGAATAAATCCTATAATAGTTGCATAGTAAATCCCTATAAGATGAAACAATTTTTTAAGTTTATTACGGACAAGCCTACCAAGACAGACAAAAAGGACGCAAAAGCGATCTGTCAGTTTGTAGAAATTAATAAAGACAGTGCAAATGTTATTTCAGGAGATGAAAAGTATCAATTAAGATATCTGGTGAGAGAAAGAGCGACTTACTCAACAGGTTGCCAGGACCAAAGCCGAGATAAGAAGGATTCTTGCGGTTGTTTTCCCTGAAATAGAAAGAGAAGTACCTGTTTTGAGTAGTGGAGTTATTTCTATTCTCAAGGTATTCCCTTCTGCAGCCTGCATAAGGGGAATTTCGGAAAGTCAGTTTATCAAGCAGGCAGAAAAGATTCTTTCTGGCAAAGGTAGAAAAGTCAGTAGAAGTCCTGGTCGGATATATCAACTGGCGACCAATTCAATTGCCCATAAGTTTGTTGTTTATGAGGAATTGCTGAGGATGAAAATAGAGACACTTAATAATCTTTTGATGCATCTTGAAAATATCAGAAATCTTATTTCTCAGATAGCTGAGAGAGTTTTTAACAGAGAGATACTTACATCTATTTCTGGTGTAGGTAAAGAGAGCGCCATTTACTTTATAAGCGAGGTTGTGGATATTGGAAGATTTGAAAGCTGGAAGAAACTTATTGGGTTTTGTGGACTGGATCCTGTTATCAAACAATCTGGTAATTACAAAGGGTCTTTTAAGATTTCCAAGAGGGGCAATGCACATGCAAGAAGGATTGTTTTCATTATGGGTAGTTGCGTAAAGAGAAGTTGTCCTTACTTCAGAGATTATTACACCAAAAAAAGGTCTGAGGGGAAATCTTATACCGAAGCGGTTATTGCCACTTCCACAAAACTCTTGCGGGTGATTTATGCATTGCTTAAAGAAAATAAACTTTTTGTTTAGAATTTTAAATAGTTGACTCTTGTATATCTCCTCAATCGTAGAATCTGAAATTTCTGCGGCTATGACGTCCGGAAAAGATGGGTCAGATACTGCTCCTCCAAGATTCTTTACCTGCAACCAGCACGGAGTGCGAATGAGCTGGTTTGACTCCAGGACGCCAAGATCCTTGATACCCTTGAGAAATGCAACCATTTCTCTGTAGAGCTTGATTTTCTCATCTTTGTCCTGAGCTGTATTGATGGAATGTTCGAGCACCTGCTGGTGAAAATAGAGAATATAGAACTGCCAGCGTTTAAGCTCCTGCGCAGTCCTGATCCGGGTGCGCATTAGTTCTAACAGGGCAAACCCGCTGCGCAGGAATTTTTCAGGAGTAATCTCGAATTTTCCCCTGGCCTCGTACAGATCAAGTAGACTAAAATACTCTCCAACGGCTGACGGAAACATCTTCTGGACAAGGTCACTGATCAGTTCTTCAAGGTCTGCGTCGGCATCCCACATTCTTTTAGCGAAAAGATACCTGTCCACGCCGTTGGATGCCCAATCGGCGCGGGCCTGCAGGGTTAATGCATCAACATTGCAATTTTTGTAAAGAGGAAACTGCTCGAGGCTGTATCTGTGTGAATGGGGCCGCGCGTTGGTTCCCCATCGCCAGTTGGACCAGGTCCAGACAATGTTCGCGCCGAGATGGTGTGTAGCCCTGGACCAGCCGACCAACAATTCATCAAAAGGCACCTGCGAGTATATCTCGTGGACCTGGACATGCACGCGATCTTCATCGCGATCGTAGCCGTTGGCTTTCAGATGAGGAACAACCGCAGTTTTGTAATAGGCCCATATCTGAATGCGCACTCGCGGATACTTCGGAAAAAGTTCCCGGCCTACCTGGTTGGCAAAATGAAGGTAGACATCCGCATGGTTGCCGATCGCGGCACATACGGGGCACTCGCAGTACCCTGCCCCGTCGTTCTGGGCGAACGTGACAACATCAAGGTCTGGATTCTGCGCGAGCTGTTTCTCGGCCCACTCTACGGCCAGACGGACAACACCCGGGTTAGACAGACACGGTTGCCAGTTGGCTCTGGAAGAAGGCTTCACGCGCTGGCCGTTCACCATGGCGAAGTACTCTGGATGAACGTCGTAGAGGTTTGGGGAAATAATACTTCCCATATTATGACCGCTGTCGCCACTGAATGTTTTCTCGCTCAGCTTGTTGGCCTGGTGCCAGAATCGTTCGGATTCTCGATCCGCGGCATCTCGATGGTTATCCCACCAGGTGTACTGCCGCCTGATTGCAAAATCCGGTTTCTTAATGATGTGACAATCTTCTATTTCGATCGTTTTCATATCGGTTGGAATCACAATTCCCGCATCGTTGCCAAAGAACCACCGGCAGCCAAGGCTTTCCATAAGCTCGAACACGGCAAAGATCGTTCCCTGGTCACGGTGTCCTGCCAGAAATAGCACATCCGGTGTTTTTGCGATGACAAATGCGTCATTCCATGGATCCAGAGATGAAAGCTTTTCACCAATCCGCATCTCCTGACGCAGGGCTTTTGTCAGATAACGAGTGAGTCCCACAGAAATAATCAGTTTCTGCGGGTCAAAAGCAGCCTCGTGGTCACGTCGTAATTCAATTCCAACGCCTGTCATCCTTCGGAGAGTGCTGCGGAGTTGTTCCGCCGCAAAGAGCTCTTCGGCAGTGGCGTTGGCGGCAACAACAATAACCGAAAAAGATTGCCCGTCGCGCACGATAAAAGGACAATTCTGGCCCATCGCCCGGCAGCACATCGCATACAGGAATATCATTGAAATTAGTTTCGCCGTAATCGTTCTCTTCATGGAATAGAGATGCTTTACCTCCGCTCAGGAGCGCACCGCACGCACGAGCGCGCTAACGCTGGAGGAGCGCCGCGGACAGGCCGGC
>JAMWBU010000051.1 GCA_023819255.1 Candidatus Omnitrophota bacterium | reverse complement strand
CCCCTCAATCCCCCTTTTTCAAAGGGGGAAGGAGGAATGGAAGAGGGGTCAGGGGAGATTTTTTAGCAGACAACCTGTTTATCGATGATATAAATAAACAAAGGAGGATCTATGAAAAGGAAAGGCTTTACTCTGATTGAGCTGCTTGTTGTGATTGCCATCATCGCAATTCTTGGAGCAATGCTATTGCCAGTGCTTTCCGCTGCAAGGGAAAAGGCAAGAAGAGCAGTCTGCATCAACAACATGAAGCAAATGGTTCTTGCCCTGAAAATGTATTCTGAGGACTTCAGGGATATGCTTCCTTACCCTGTAACCTGGTGTGACCTGTACCAGCTTGCCAATACAAATCCTGGCCAGGGATATGTCAATATGGGGCTTCTACTTATTGGAATCACTGGAAGAACGCCACTGAAGATGAATTATATTTCTGGCGCAGAAGCATTCTTCTGCCCTTCTGTGGGTGGCCCACAGGCTGCATACTGGAAAAGGACATATTTCAGCAGAAACGCATTTTATGCAAAATTTGAGACATATACAAGCGCTCCTGCAAGAACCAATATATGCTACAATGCAACAGAAGTGGTTTACAGATCAAGCGCCAATAGCATCACAATAAGCAACTGGCTTGGCTCTGGAGTGAAGTACCTGCCGACCTGTTCAGGAAAAATGACAAGGGTTGAAAGATTCGGCTACGCGCTTGTCTGGGATAGGTGGGCAAGTCCTGATTCGTGGAACCATCCAGGAACAAGGGATACACGACCAGAGGGATTGAATGTTGGCTTTGGCGATGGCTCTGTCGTGTGGGTGCCTGACAATAACCATAGAATATGGAATACTTTTGGCGGACAAAATAATGCAAGAGATACTGGCTACTGGCATGTTTATGGCTCGTGGGTGAGAGAAAGGGTTGAAAAAGACCCGCTTGGTCCGCCGCCACCGCCAGGATTGTAATACTGATATTATCTCTTAAAGAGGGAAATGTATTGGGAAAAACCGGTCCCTGTGGTCTGCTATCACTTAAAGAAAAACAAAAAATCTTAAGATTCCTTGAAAACTGGAAGCAATCACTCTGTACCACACGAGAGATTTTCGCATTCTGCCTTGTTCTTGCAGAGACTGGAATCTTTGATAAAAGCATTGAAAGATATCTAACTCTCGCTGAAAAAAAGCAGGATAGGAATCCCGACAGCAAAACCTTCGGAAACTTCACTTATTACCTTGACTCTGATAAGATAGTTGACTTAAATTCAGTTGAATTCTGCCTGATGGAAGGCCTTTTGCTCTGGATAAGACATAAAAACAGATTGAACAAAAAATCAAAAAATATCCTTGAACGGATTTTAGGATATGGAATAAACGCAGTGATGAATCGCGCGGTGCCTGCCAGGTATACAAATATCTTTTTGATTAAAACATGGAATACGATTGCTTACGGAGAAAACTTTGATAATGACGAGATCAAAAAACAGGGATACAGGATGCTTGATGAATGGCTTTCATACACAGCCGAAAACGGAATAAGAGAGTACTCTTCGCCAAATTATTATTACAATGACATTACTGCCCTTGGCCTGATCTACAACTATACGAAAAACAAAGATGCAAAAAAGAAAAGCGAAATAGGGCTTCGTCTCTTCTGGACAGACATTGCCTTGAATTTTTTTCAGCCGGCAGCAAGATTGGGCGGTTCAAGAAGCAGGGACTACGACTATATTTATGGTAGAAACGGCATTAACAGAATTCTATCGTATTATGGCTGGATACAAGAAAAAGACCAGCTGCCAGATCATCTCATAATCCTTTCTGAATGGAAACCGCCTGAATCAATAAGAAACTACTGTAAAGTGTATCCTCGTTTTATAGAAAGGAAAATAGGAAATAATAGAGGAGAATGGGCATGCCATTATGCCGGAAAACAGTTCAGCCTTGGATGCTGCGGATTTTGTTACAGCCCCTTAGATAAACCTCTTGCCTTCTTTTTTGCTTCAAAAGATTTACCAAATGGCTATGTGGTTTTTGACGCAAGAAACGATCCTTACGCAGAAAAACCAGAAAAACAGCCGTGGTCCGGGTTTGAACACGATGTATGCCTTCATCTTGTCCCTTTCATCACAGCAAACCAGAATAAAAAAGAAGCAGTTATGTATGCAGGAATAAATGCAGAAGACCCTTCTATACCAAGAATTGCTCCGCATTTGCGTGGATTTTACACCCATTTTGTTTTTCCTGCGTGCGAAATCTTTTTGGACGGAGAAAAAATTAATTTGAAAAGGAATGAAAAAATAAAGATTGCAATCGATCAGGTGGTTATAATTAAGTATAAATACGCAGCTGTGGGAATAAGGATTTTTTATGCCACAGATTTACATTCACGCTCGCCAGAGATTTTTCTGATCAATGATGGCAATAGATATAATGTTGCAAGGATAACTGTTGTCCATTCAGACAAAAAAGAAGAAAAAGGTAATGCTGGAATAGGTTTTTTTGTTGAAGGAGAGGATGCTACAGGATATAATAGCGTTAAAAAATTCCATCAGCATATAAAAGATATTCAGTTCAAGGTTGATATAAAAAGTGATGGAAGAATGGAAATTTCAAAAAACTCAAAAATTGTTTTGAGGTTTAATCCAGAAAAATGGGAAAGAACAATAGACAGCAATGTCGAACATATTCTCAACTTAAACGGAAAAGATATAGGAAGAGATATTTTAAAAAATATAACCGGGGGATGAAATGATGAAAAAGATAAAATGCGTGGCAATTATGATGTTTGTATTTTGTGTCCTTTCTTTTTCAAAGTCAGCAGTTGTGTTCAACGCAACAGGATGGTGGGATTTCCCGTCTTTTCCTATGGATGAATACAAGATCACTGATCACAGGTACTACATCCCGCCTTCGGGTATAAACTTTCCGACAAATCTGACAGACAAATTTCTCATAGACATAAAGGAATCAAAGCTTCTTTACTTTGGACAATCAAGAAATAGTATAGGCCCGAAAAAAGATATAATCTTTGGCAATCCTGCATATAGAGAAGCAGTAAGAAAATTTCTTGAAGATGGCGGGACAATAATTTTTGATATGGGCGCTCCAATGGAAAAGGATACCCTGAGTTTTCTCAACGATATCGGTGTATCAATACCGAGACCAGGCTGGATTCAGGGTGTTAGTGGAGAACAGGTCTATCCAGTGATTTCTGAAATTGAAAAAGAAAAAAACCATCCGATACTGAACTTTCCTTACAAACTTCAGCCAGCAGAACACCTGAAATGGTGCGGAACTTTTGTTTCCTGGTCAGAGAACCAGATTGCTCCGCTGCGAGCTTCAGCAGATCCAAAATACGCTGTGATGGTAATACAGGAAAATGTCTGCGGAAAAGGAAAGGTGATATTTAATGGTGCCAATAACATCTTTGCCCATGCGACAAGGGGCGAAATATACGCTTCAAACATTTTCTCATATATCTTTGGAGAAGAGGTAAAAAGGATACCGGTTGCAGCCAGCAGGTATATCAGCAAGCAGCCGTATACGATCTGGTACAAAACCCCGTACAGCAAGTTTCCGGTTGAAATAGATGCGCCGGAAAAGAATGCTACGCAAGAAATATGGCTGAAGGCATGCATCAATGAGGTGATAGGTACCAATTTACTGGTGACAAACGGGAAAAAAGAAGAAATAAGGTTCAAGGTAGAGATACCAGAAGTAAAAGATAAGAAATCCGGTAGCGTGATACCGTTGGAAAAGATAAAGGTGATGGAGCTTGAGTTTGATAGCGGCAGGATGCCAGACAGGATGCCAGAGAAAAAAGAGTTTGCTGTTGGCGAAGGTAAAACCTCTATTGTCTGGATAAGCATTGACACAAAAGGATTGAAGGAAGGCGAATACGAAGGCGATGTGGTTTTCCAGTTTAATGATGAGAAAACAAAAAAGGTTTCTATGTCCTTAAAGATTTATCCGATAGAACTTTCAAATACAAATCCATTGAAACTTACAGTGTGGGACCTTGTGCCTGGTGGACCTGACAGAGACAAAAAGATATCAACACCTGAAAACTGGATAAAGTATCATCAGGATATGGCAGAGCATGGAGTGAATGTATTTCATCTTACATCATACGAAAGGCCGAGTATTTCATTCAACGCAGAAGGAGAAATAGTAAACCAGGATTACACAAGGTTTGATGCAGGGATACCATATAAAACAGACCAGTATCAGTACCTTGTGAATATGGGTTCGCATAATGATCAATTCAGAATTGAAGGGCGGAAAGAGGCAATAAAGTATGGTGAAGAAAATTGGGAAAAGTGCTATAAAGAATGGGTGAAATCCATAATAAAGCACTTCAAAGAGATAGGGCTTGATTATAGCCAGTTTGCCTTCTATCCGTACGATGAAATAGGAACAAAAACTGTTCCTGACGCAATCAAGGTTTATTCTCTTATAAAACAGGTGGATAAAAACGCAAGGATCTTTGTTACCATAGTGCCCAGCGGTTTTTTTGAAGCAAAAGAAGGTCTCCCTGTAAAAGAAATCGCTCCTTATATTGATATCTGGTGTCCGGCTGTTTCTTATGAAAATTACTGGACAAATGGATGGACTTCAAAAGAGGCATTTGATAAGATTTTTGAATTTTTGAAAAATACTGGCAAAGAAATATGGTCATACAATGTTCTTACAAGGGGAAATCAGGAGATAATGGCGCACAAAAGATACAGGTTGCAACCAATCGGCGCTTATAGAATGGGCATAACCGGCTATGGTTTTTATGGTTACAACCTGTGGAAAAATGACCCCTATATGGTGGTATATTTTGGAGAAAATCCAATAACATCTTATAGATGGGAGGCAATGAGGGAAGGAATGGCTGATATAAAGTACATCGAGGCATTGAAACAGGAAATAAAAAAATCAAAAAAAGAAAACAAGAAAAAACAGGCAGAGCAATTGATACAGGAATTTTTAAAAGAGGCAACAGAAAAAACTGAAGATGCTGATATCCCTTACAGATACAGAGAAAAAATCATTGAAAAAATCCTTGATTTGAGGCAGGGATAAGAGTGTCTTGACAGAATTTTTGAACGGAACTATTATTGTATTGACAGGCGGTTCTTTGAAAACTACGGTAAGCAGGTGTCTGATGCCCTATTTTCCCCTCTTTTCTAAAATCCCCCTCAATCCCCCTTTTTCAAAGGGGGAAGGAGGAATGGAAGAGGGGTCAGGGGAGATTTTTTAGCAGACAACCTGTTTATCGATGATATAAATAAACAAAGGAGGATCTATGAAAAGGAAAGGATTTACTCTGATTGAGCTGCTTGTTGTGATTGCCATCATCGCAATTCTTGGAGCAATGCTATTGCCAGTGCTTTCCGCTGCAAGGGAAAACGCAAGAAGAGCGGTTTGTATGAATAATCTCAGGCAGATAGGACTGGCGACATTTATGTACGCAAACGATTATGACGGCTTTATTCCAACAGGAGGAAATCCAACCTGGACACTGGAAGTTCCATCCATATGGAGATTAGTAACCAGCTCTGAACCAGGATATGTTGGGCTTGGCATTTTAAGCATGGGCTGGCGGGAAACAGGAAAAGGAAAATATCTGCCGGACCCTGCTTTCTTTTTATGCCCGAGCATTACAAAACATTTCTACTGGCCTCGTAAGTACTATCACAGAACCTGGATATACCAGTGGTTTGAGTATCCAACAGTAGACACAAATAACAAGGTTTATATAAATTATGCCAGAAATATAAGACCATATTCAGACGCAAATTTGCGGAATGAAACAAGATCAAAGGTAGACCTGTGCGCCAAAAAAGGACTTATCTGGGTTGCTGATAATCTTGGCTATTATGCCTGGAATAATGGTAGCCCTCCTGGTTCTGAGGGATACAACCATGTCACAGGAAGGGATTTGCTGCCTGCTGGAATGAACCTTTTGTTTTTTGATGGCTCTGTGAAATGGATAAACGACGCAAATCACAGGCTTCTTTACACTTACCGCTATAACTGCTATGGAACAGAAAGTTTCTGGCTGCTGACACAGAACAATTTTAAGTAATGATTAAAATACTCTTTTTTGACTATAAGCACATTGAAATAGTTGAAGGATTCAAAAGAAAACCCGAATCACCGGAAAAATATTCCGGCAATCCAACTTTTATTTCTGACCATCCTCTTGAAGCAAACTGGATTTCGTTTTATGGCTCTGTTATCAGAAGACCTGATGGATTATGGCAGATGTGGTACACGACCGCGATAAGAACAAGGAAAGGCCCTGTTGTTGGCTATGCTGAAAGCGAAGATGGCATTAAATGGGAAAGGGTTGAAAAGGATGTGATGACAATAAACGGAAGAAAAACCCATTTTGTCTTTGATAGAGAGCCACATGGACCGGCAATCATTTATGACGAAAAAGAAACAAGGAAGAACTGGAAATATAAAATGATGTGTGGAGCATCTCCATCAGGACGCATCTCGGTTTTCCACAGCGCAGATGGAATTTACTGGTTTGATTGTCTGAAAAATCCTGTGATTGGAACAAATCCCGACTGCCCTGTGAGCTTTTTAAGATTGCCTTCTGGCAAATATGTGGCATACCATCGCCCTTGCCTTGGAGATCGTAGAATAGCAAGGTCTGAATCGTGGGATTTTTTAAACTGGTCTGAAGCAAAAATTGTGATTGACCAATCACCTGAAGACCCTCCACAGATTCAGTTTTATGGAATGGGAGCCGCGACTTATGGGAATTATGAAATAGGAACATTATGGATATATCATACTGATGTAAGCGATACTGGATTCTGGAAGATGCACGGATATCAGGAACCAGAATTTGTTTATACAAGAACAGGCTATGCCTGGCACAGACTGGCAAGAAACAGTCCCTTTATACCAAGGGGAAAAGATAAGAATGACTGGGACTGCGGCCAGATTCAGCCAGCGAGCACGCCAGTGTTTCTTGAAGACGAAATACGTTTTTACTATGTCGGAACAAGAACAAAACACGAAGACACATATCCTGAATTTCTCAGTACCCTTAAAGAACCTGCCTGCGGAATCGGGTATGCCAGATTGAAACCTGACAGATTTGTTGGACTGGTTGCTCAGGACAAAGGCGTTTTGATAACAAGACCTTTCTGGACTGATAAACCTCAATTTTTTATTAACGCAAAGATAAAGGGGTTTATCAAGGTTGAAATAACTGATATTTCTGGAAAACCTGTTGAAGGTTTTGACCTTGAAAATTCAATACCCATTAATGGAGATTCCATTTATCATCAATGCAGATGGAAAAATAATCCAGACCCATCAAAGGTTGTAAATAAAGATATAAGATTCAGGATACAGGCAAATGACGCCATAATCTATTCTTTAATGGCTGGAAGCGACAAAGACATAGTGAGATACCGGGATTTTGGCATCAATCATTTCACGTTTGAAAGAGAAAAAATTTTCCTGTAAGATAATAAGTTAAAAATAAACCGGAGGCGAAAAATGAAAAGATTGTTCCTCTTTTTTTTGTTTGCAACCGGTTTTTTGCGCGCAGATGTCTCTTCTTTTCAAACTCAGTACTTCACTCCAAAAACAGACCTTGAAACTCCGCATATAAAATGGCTTTCACCTTATAAAGGCGGAAGAATAAATGTGCTATGGATTACTTACAGAAGGGACGGAGGTTTCAGGGAAATAGTTGAACTTAACCAGAGAATGGATATTAATTTTACTCTTTTCACTCTCGCAACTCCTGATAAATTCAATCCATGGTCAGGCTATTATAAGCCGGTTGCTGTCACAGACCAGGAGTATCAAAAGGATTTAGAAGAAAAACTCAGTCGCCAGTACGATATCATTGTCCTTGGCAAGATAAGATGGAAGGCACTTCCCCAGTCAGCCAGAGAAATGATTTTGAATAAGGTGCTTGATGGAACAATACTTCTGGCATACCTGGGGGATTGGGGTGGTTGCAAGATTGCGGAAGATATCAAATCAGAAGACCTTACAGAAGTAGTCGGAAACAAGATTAATCTTGAAAGAAAATTCCTCTATCCTTTTAAGGGATTGCCCCAGTTTAAAAATTATAAGGACTTTGAGAACTTTATAAATTCAACCCTTGAGGTCTATTCCTATGGAAAGGGAAAGGCTTTGTTTCTTAAAGGATATTCTGTCCCGCATTTCCAAAATCTAACACCGGCAAATATGCGGAGTCCTGCTGAAATAAAGATTGTTGAATATGACTATCTTTTAGCATATATCATTCAGCTGATGATTTCTTATATCAAAAAACCTGAGGTTGAGATTTCTGGAACTGACTATATCGCTACAAACATAAATTCGTTTCCCGGCATCAAATTTTTACTGAAATCAGATAAAGCAAAAAAGGTTTCTTATGAATGCATTTTAAGAAATGAAGACAATGAGGTAATTCTGAAAAATAAAAAAGATTTGAATCTTGCGAAAGGAGAAAACGAAATCTGGTTTGAAATAAAAGAAAAATTGCCAAAAGGAAATTATTTTGCAGACATCTTTGTTAAAGAGAACAATGATATTTTGAATTTTGGATCCTGTTTTATTGAATTAACCTCGGACGATTACATAAGCGATATTGTGATAGACAAAAGTTTTAAAAAAGAACAGGATATCGCCGGAGAAGTCAGGGTATTCAGCAAAGAGGGCAGGGATAACCTCAAACTAAAAATCAGTTTGATAGATAACTTTGGAAGATTACAAAAATCGCAAATTCTGGAATGCAAGGGGCAGGGGGTCAATGAGAAAAAGGTGAGTTTTAAAATAGATCCGCCACAAAATTATTTCACACTGCTTCAGTTTTTGAAATTTGAGCTTTTAGATGATAACAGCGTTGTCGATAGATCATCAAAATTATTCTCTGTTTCAAATTTAAGACATAAAAATGACGATTTCAGGGCAATACTATGGTTCCCGTATTACAATGCCGCGTACACAGAGAAATGGTATTGCAAAAACATCTTTGATTCTGGTTTTGATTCAAGATACTACACGGGAATCGCTCTTGCGCCGCTTGCAGAAAACCTCTGGTATGTTTCCAATCCGATAAGGTTTGTTGATATGAAGACCGACCCATGGGGAACTATGGATAGAAAACCAGAAGACCATATACGGCAGCCATGTTTGAATGACCCGGAATATCTGGCAAAGGTTGAAAAAGAGTTGACGGATAAACTAAGAAGTGAAACCCATTTTTCCACTTATGAATTCTCCTGTGGAGATGAATGCCATTTTGCAAGCTGGCGACCTCCTTATGACAGGTATGAATTATGCTGGTGCGATCGGTGCGTTGAAAAATTTCACCAGTATCTCCAAAACAAGTACGGAACATTAAAAAATCTCAATCAAAACTGGAATACTGATTATAAATCATTTGATGAAATTAAACCTGTCACATTCAAGGAAGCGATTGAAAATCAAAATTTACGCCCATTATGGATAAATTACAGAATTTTTATGGAAGATTCCTGGACCGGAATTTTTGAATACGCAAAAAAGATCATTACAAACATCGTACCTGACGCAAAGGTCGGATATGAAGGAAGCCAGAGGGGTTATACATTTACAAATAGTTTTACTGCTGAGGACTATTATAAACTTGCGCAGGTTATGAGCTTGAACAATCCATACAGTCACGCCTTTATTAGATACGCATTCAAGGACTTTTCAAAAGATGATACTCTTATTGGACTTGGCTGGCAGGGTTCATACGGCTCAGGTATAAAAAACAGAAAAATCGACCCCTGGAGAGTCCTTTTTTATGGAGCCAACAGTTTATGGATATGGCATGGTCCACCAAGAGAACAATCAGTGGTTTCTCCCGACCTTTCTTTTTATGAATATTTCAGACCATATGTTGAACAGATTCCAGAACTGAAAAGCGGCATCGGCAAATTATTTATGAATTCAAAAAGAGAGGACGACGGCATAGCAATTCTGTATTCAAATACAAGCGTTCATGCATCCGCTTTAACCCCACAGTTACCACCCATCTGTGAAAACCTGAACTTTTTTGTAAGGTATTTTGAATCAAGCGGATATCAATTCCGTTTGATTTCATATAAACAACTTGAAGATGGCATACTCAAGCAGGGAAATTTTAGACTCCTGGTGCTTCCATTTGTTCAATCAATTTCTCAAAAACAGGCAAAAGAAATTGCTTCTTTTGTAAACAATGGTGGTACAGTCATTGCTGATATAAGACCTGGCATCTGCGATGAAAACGGCATTTTTTATAAGAATCGGGGCATCCTTGATGATATTTTTGGAGTAATTCAGACAACAGAAAAATTTGAGGTGAAAAAATATGAAAATCTTGAATTAAAATATTCCGATTTAACCTGTAACCTGCCTTCTCTGTTTGTTGATGCCTCTGTTTCCTTGCAGAAGGGTCAGGCAAAAGAGGTCGTTGAAAATGTGCCTGTTTTCATTGTCAACAAGTCCGGCAAAGGAAAAGGGGTATTATTAAATTTGGGCTTTATAAACTACCCTGATGAAAATATGGCCGGCATAAAGAATATCCTTAACAGTGTTATTGAACAGGCCGCAGGAATTAAGAAAAAAATAGAATTTGAACCGGATAATCTTGAAGCTGGCTTTACAACATACAGATATGCGTCTGGTTCTCATACATACATTGGAATTCTCTCGCCATGGAGAGAGGGAGGAGAAAAAGATTCTAAATTAACATTTTCTCAAAAATTTCACATTTACAGGGTCAGGAGTGGTCAGTATCTTGGCTACGATAATTCAGTAAACATAAAAGTGCAACCAGAAATGGCTGAAGTGATAGCGCTTTTACCTTACAGGATTAAAGACCTGATTGTTAATTCAAAAAACAGGATAAAAAAAGGTGAAGTTCTGAATTATGAAATTGAACTTTTAACTGATCCATTGTCGACTGAAACACATATCTTAAATGTAAATGTTATCTCTCCCGGGGGAAAAGAATTAAGCTATTATATGCAAAACCTGAAAGCAGAAAAAGGCAAAGCAAAAGGAAGCATACATTTTGCATTAAATGAAAAAGAAGGGAAATATCTACTGAGGGTGAAAGAAGTTGTTTCTGGCATCATCAAGGACTATCCTTTTGAGATTGCTCAATGAAGTTGTTTTTTATCCAGCAATTAGATATTGTAAAAATTCTCCCTTATCTTTATTTCTTATCTGACGGAGCAGACATTTATTTGTATGGTTGACATCGGCGCGGCAAAAAATTAATATATTTTTAACAATAGAAATTCCCTGCGCCATAACATGAAAAATAAAAAGTGCATTATGTGTGATACAGGCAATCTCAAAACGGCTGGCGGATTCATCTTTTCAATTAACTATGCATATCAAGAAGGTTATCCTTCAGGTTCTTACGCTGGATGCAGACACGGAGTTCGGATTACAAAAACCTGCGGAACAAAGACTGCCCCTGCGAGCATGACAAATGTTTTATTTGTAAACGGACACATTGAATCAAAAATGACTGAAGCGTTGTGTTCTTCTTATCCGGTGGTTAATCTTTACCGTTGAGGAAGTGATTTTAATGAAATCCTGGGGGCACTTGTTAAAAATTTTTTGAAAGGGACAAATTATGGAAGAAAAAATTATGGCATTCACGTTCTCAGGAAAAGAACAAACCGAAATAAAAAGAATTGTGCTTGACGAAGATAAAGTTGCTGCTCTGGAATTTTTGAAAAGGCTGGACAGGGAGATAAAAAAAAGAGAACAATCTCAGTGCGGAGTGATGTTCAATTTTAAAAAAGAAAGTGCTGAGGAATAAATGGCATTTCTCAATGAGGTAAGAATCATAAAAATACTTCCATGCCTGGCAATGCCGGAAAGAATAAGATTTATCGCTGAAATGGATAAAGATATATCTGAGGTTATGCCTTATCTAAACGCGGTTTTTGAGGATGCCATATACAAT
>JAMWBU010000050.1 GCA_023819255.1 Candidatus Omnitrophota bacterium | reverse complement strand
GTTTAATGCCTTCCCTTAGGGCGTTTGTTCTTTTAGCCATAGCCTTTTCCATAAGGCGCATGGAGACAGGTGAAAGCTCTTGGTGGCGGTGGTTCATTTATTGACATGGGATGCCATTGTATGGATCTTCTTGAATTCGTTTTTAACAGCAGAATAAAAGAAATTTTCTGTATGACCGATACTCTGGTTCACAGGTATTCTGTCGAGGATACGGCAGTCGCTCTTGCGAAATTTGAAAACGGGGCGATAGGAATAATAGACAGTTGTTTCAGCATACCTGATAATTCATCAAAAAATGTTCTTGAAATTTATGGAAGCCGTGGCAGTGTGGTAGCTTACGGCACAATAGGGCAATCTCCGGATGGCGAAGCAACAGCCTATCTTGAAACAGAACCAAAAGGATATGATGCCCAGCAGGCAAGGCAGCTGATTTCGACCAGCAAAAAAATAGAAGCGACTCCCTACAATACTTACAGAGCGCAGATTGAGAGCTTTTCTTCTTCAGTTCTTGAAAACAGAGAGGTTTTCAACTCCGGCGTTGATGGCGCAAGAAATCAAGCCCTTGTTCTTGCGGCTTATAAATCTGCAAAAACAAAAAAAGCGCAGAAGGTTTTACTGAAGTGAAATTTTTTTATTTTTTGAAATTAGGGTCAGTTTCGATCTGAGCCCTTACTGTCTTTTTTCCTTTTGATTTTCTTATCATTTCCTGAAGAAATCTGTCATATTCCTTTCTGTTTACCGGTGTTTCAACAGGCTTTCCTTTAAACCCGGATAAAAGAATCGCGTTGATGAACTCTACTGAATTGATTCCTTCAACACCAGGAGCGACAAGTTTTTCGCCCTTTATTATTGCCCTGCAAAAGTTCTTTATTATTTCGGCGTGCGTGGCCTGTTTTTTTGGAATGCGAACAGTCTTTTCCTTTGTTTCGACAGAAGACCACATACTTTTGTTTTCAAATGTGAACTTACTTACAGGTACACTGTTTTCAAAGAATCTTAAAGTGTCTCCATTAATGATAATCTTCCCAAGGTCTCCTGCAATTTCAAGATAAAAAATGTGGGGAACTTCATTTGTTGTGGTATAGTAGTATCCCCAGGCGCCATTATCATATTCAAGAAGCACGCTTGCTTCGTCCTCAACTTCGATATTATGTAATTTTGTTCTTACTTTTGCTTCAAATCTTTTTGGAAGACCGGCCAGCCATGTGAACATATCAATCATGTGCGGCGCCTGGTTTATCAAAACGCCTCCGCCTTCTCCCTTCCATGTTGCTCTCCATAATCCGCTGTCGTAATATGCCTGAGCTCTGTACCAGGGGTCGATCAGCAGGGTTCTTTTAATTTCGCCAATTTTTCCTGCTTCAATGAGTTTCTTTGCGGCAACAGCAATGCCCCAGTTTCTTCTTTGATACATTACACAAAAAACCTTCTTTGTTTTTGTGGCGGCTTCTATCATTGTATCTGCCTGGCTTACTGTGACTGCTATGGGTTTTTCACTCAGAACATGCAGACCTTTATTCATTGCATAAACGCTGATTTCAGGATGGAAATAATGAGGAGTGGCAACAATAACCGCGTCTGCTATTTGACTGTCAATTAATTCTTTATAATCAGTAAACCACCTGACTCCAAATTTTTCACCAACTTCTTTTGCTCTTTTTTCCTCCGCATCACATACTGCCACAAGTTCTGCTTCTTTTACATTTGTTTTAACACTGTTTGCATGCGCCTGTCCCATGCCGCCGACTCCCACAACACCTATCCTTACTTTTTTCATACTTTCCTCCCATTTGTTTTCAGTTTCTTGACACCATGAACAAAGATAAGTATAATTATACTTCTGAAAAAAGTCAAAAAGTGTTTTGAAGTTGAAACTTTTTTCCATTAGTGTCATCTAAATAAACGAATTCAGGATAAAAAGCGCCTAAAAGGGAAATCCTGTTTAACCGTTTATTCATCAAAAGGAGGAGCAGATGGCAGATTTTAAGATAAGGCCGTTAGGCGATAGGGTTGTTGTAAAGCCGCTGGAGCCAGAAGAGAAGACAAAAGGGGGTATAATACTTCCTGATACCGCTAAAGAGAAACCGCAGGAAGGAAAGGTTGTCGCTGTGGGAAAAGGACGGCTTGACGATGATGGAAAACCAATCAAAATGGAAGTTAAGGTTGGAGACATTGTTCTCTATGGCAAATACGCAGGAACAGAAGTTACCGTTGATAATGAAACTTATATGATCCTCCGTGAGGAGGACATACTTGGCGTTGTAGCAAAATAAAAACAGGAGGGAAAACATGGCCAAGCAGATGATTTTTAGTGAGGAAGCAAGAAGAAAAATGCTTCGTGGAATGGAGATTGTGGCAGAAGCTTTGAAACCCACTCTCGGTCCGAAAGGCAGATGCGCGGTTATCGAGAAAAAATTCGGCTCTCCCACAGTTATTAACGATGGTGTGACAATCGCAAAAGAAATTGAGCTTGAAGACGGATATGAAAATCTTGGCGCGCAACTGTTGAGGGAGGTTGCTTCAAAAACCAATGACATAGCCGGCGATGGCACAACAACAGCAACTCTTCTTGCGCTTGCGATTGCGAGAGAAGGTTTTAAGAATGTTGCGGCAGGAGCAAATCCTGTTCATCTCAGGCATGGCATAGAAAAAGCGGCGAAGGCTGTCGTGGATAAGCTCAAAGGAATGAGCAAGCCAACAAAGGATAAACAGGAAATTCAGCAGGTTGCCACCATTGCAGCCGCAAATGATCATGAAATAGGCAAAATAATCGCCGACGCTATGGAAAAAGTTGGGAACGAAGGAGTCATCACTGTTGAGGAAGCAAAAGGTACAGAAACAGAGCTTAAGGTTGTTGAGGGTATGCAGTTTGATCGCGGATATCTGTCTCCTTATTTTGTCACAGATTCAGAAAGAATGGAGGCTGTACTGGAAGAAGCATATATTCTTATACATGACAAGAAAATTTCCGCCATCAAGGATCTTCTTCCTCTTCTTGAGAAGATTGCTCAGAGTGGAAGGCCACTTCTTATAATTGCCGAAGAGGTCGAAGGAGAAGCCCTCGCAACTCTGGTTGTGAACAAGCTTCGCGGTACACTGGCCTGCTGCGCTGTAAAGGCGCCCGGTTTTGGAGACAGAAGAAAAGCGATGCTTGAGGATATAGCGATTCTGACAGGTGGAAAGGTGATCGCCGAAGAACTCGGAATGAAACTTGAGAATGTTGATATTAGCATGCTTGGACGCGCAAAGCGTGTCATAGTGGACAAGGAAAACACAACAATAGTCGAGGGTGCTGGCAAGAAATCAGATATTGAAGGACGAATAAGCCAGATTAAGAAGGAAATTGAAAAATCAACATCTGACTACGATAAAGAGAAGTTGCAGGAACGTCTTGCCAAGCTTGCTGGCGGAGTTGCCGTTGTTAATGTTGGCGCTCCAACTGAATCTGATATGAAGGAAAGAAAAGCAAGGGTTGAGGATGCTTTAAGCGCGACAAGAGCAGCGGTTCAGGAAGGAATTATTCCTGGAGGCGGAGTCGCGCTTTTGAGATGTCAGAAGGAGATAGAATCTGTTGATTATGTTGATGAAGACGAAAGGACCGGTGGAAAGATAGTTTATAAGGCGCTTGAAGCGCCTTTAAGGCAGATTGCTGAAAATTCCGGTATGGATGGCGCGGTTGTTGTGGATAAAGTGCGTTCCGCTGACAGGGAAAGTTTTGGTTTCAACGCTGAAAAAGACCAGTTTGAAGATCTTGTTAAGGCTGGTATCATTGATCCGACAAAGGTAGCAAGGACTGCGCTCGAAAACGCTGTCAGTGTTGCGGCACTTCTTCTAACAACAGAGACGCTTATTACAGAAAAACCTGAAAAGAAAGAAAAAGCGCCTGCTGCACCGCCTTATCCTGAATATTGATTAATTAACGAGAAGTCAGGCCCCGCATCAAATGCGGGGCCTTTTCCTTAACAATGGAAAGGTGGCATTATTACATTTCGGGAGAAGTTCAAAGAGTTGGATTTCGCTGGTACGCCAAAAGCATAGCTGATAGTTTTGGGATTTACGGTTGGGTTCGCAACATGGCTGATGGAAGAGTTGAAATAGTAGCTGAAGCAGAACCTGAAAGTTTAAATTCCTTTACTGAAAAAATGAAAACAAGTTATCTTGGTTTGAATATTCACAGAGTAGAAATTGAAAAAGAAAAAGCGACCGGTGAATTCAATAGCTTCAAAATCATATTTTTTTAAAATTTATGGCAGAAAAAAAACAATACAAAGATGTCGCATCTTCTGGCATTGATGCAGTTCTTCCTGAGATTGAGTGGTTCAGAAATTACCACAAGAAATATACTATCACTATTGTGATGCCTGAATATACATCGCTATGCCCGAAAACAGGCAATCCGGATTTTGGAACAATTACAATTCAGTATGAACCGAAAGACAGGATTATTGAACTTAAATCACTGAAGGAATATATGCTTGCTTATAGAAATCTCGGGATTTTTTATGAAAATGCAGTGAACCGGATACTCAGGGATGTTGTTTCTGCGATAAAGCCTGTCTGGATTTCAGTAAAGGGCGAATTCACTCCACGTGGAGGCATTCATTCCATCGTTGAAGCCCGCTGGCCCGCAAAAAAATAAATCCACTTTTTTCTTTCTATTGACCTTTTACATAATAAATTATCGTTTCTGCCTCTGTTGACTTCTGTTTTATTGAAGCAAGGAGAATTTTTGCCCCCCCTTGACAAAAATATTAAAATAGTTTAAAACATATTAAACAAAGGAAACAAATTATGGAAAAAGCAAGAGATATGTTAATTGAAGCAGCGGTAAATCTTGGCGAAAGTTTGGGCCTTAACAGGGCAGTATGCCAGATTTACGCGCTTCTTTATCTTTCGAATGCGCCGCTATCCCCAACAGAAATCGGCAAAACCCTTGAGATGAGCAAGGGCAATGTTAGCATTAATCTGAGAACCCTTGAACAATGGAATGCAGTAAGAAAGGTGTGGAAAAAGGGTTATGGCAGGCCGCTTTATACAGCAAATGAAAACATAGAAGAGATTATTTTTGATAAATTGAAGACAGGGATGGAAAAACGTTTGAATTATGTGAAGCCTATAATGAAACAGGTAAGGAAAGACGGAGATAAAAAATTGAGTTCGAAGAACGAAAAATTTTTCATCAGGGTCAACAAAATTGAAAAACTTATCGAAAAAATTGAGTTTTTTTTGCGAAACTTTGAAACCATCAGGACAATTGCAAAATAAACTGGCGGGGTGACCAATGAAAAAAGCGTTGATAACCGGAATAACAGGTCAGGATGGCAGTTATCTTGCGGAGTTTCTCATATCAAAGGGTTATGAGGTTCATGGAATTATAAGGAGAGCCAGCACCTTTAATACTGAAAGAATAGATCATATTTTTGTGGATTTACACAGACCTGAAGCCCGTTTATTTCTGCACTATGGAGATCTTAGCGACAGTGGACAGCTAAGCAATATTATTTATAACATACGACCCGACGAGATTTACCATCTGGCTGCCCAGAGCCATGTGCGGGTTAGTTTTGACATGCCTGAATACACAGGCGACATTACTGGACTTGGAACGACCAGAATTCTGGAAGCCATAAGAAGAAGTGGAATAAAGACAAGATTGTATCAAGCCAGCAGCAGCGAGATGTTTGGAGACGCTCATCCGCCTCAAAACGAGGAAACACCATTCAAACCGTGCAGCCCTTATGCGGTAGCAAAGGTTTATGCCTTCTGGATGGCAAGAAACTACAGGGAAAGTTATGACCTTTTTGTCTGCAATGGAATTCTTTTTAACCACGAATCACCAAGAAGAGGCGAAACATTTGTCAGCAGAAAAATTACAAGGGCGATTGCCTCCATTCTGGCGGGAAAACAAGAATACCTGTATCTTGGCAATTTGAAGGCGAAAAGAGACTGGGGTTTTGCCCCAGAATATGTGGAGGCAATGTGGCTTATTTTGCAGCAAAAAAAAGCAGATGATTTTGTTATAGGAAAGGGTGAATCTCATTCTGTGGAGGAATTTATTGAGAGTGCCTTTTCTTACGCGGGTCTTGACTGGAAAAGGCATGTAAGGATAGATCCTCGTTATTTTCGTCCTAAGGATGTTGACAATCTTATAGCAGATTCTCGAAAAGCAAAAAATTTGCTCGGATGGAATCCGAAAATAGATTTTGGAAAACTGATAAAAATTATGGTGGATTCCGATATGAGAAAAGCAGGGCTCAAACCGATCGGCAAGGGAGATGAAATACTGAAAAAGGAGTTTCCTGAAAGATGGTGGAAAAAGGATTAAACAGCAGGAAAGAATTTTGCGGATTGAGTGAAACAATAGGAGTTGGCGATTTTCGTTTTGGGAAGCTTGAAAAAAATTATATTAAAAAGGTTATCCAGTCAAACAGGTTATCTTATGGGCCTATGAGCAAGACATTTGAAAGCAGGTTTGCGGCCGAACATCAATGCAGATTCGGGATTTTTTGTAACAGTGGAACAAGCGCTCTTCATATTTCAATCGCTGCCTTGAAAGAGAAATACGGCTGGCGGGATGGTGATGAAATACTGGTTCCGGCAATAACTTTTATAGCGACATCAAATGTTGTCCTGCACAATAATTTAGTGCCGGTTTTTGTCGATGTGGATAGACGAACTTACAATATTAACCCTGATTTAATAGAAGATAAAATTACATCAAGAACACGAGCTATAATTCCTGCTCATCTTTTTGGTTTGCCGTGTGATATGGCTTCAATATCAGAAATAGCGCGAAAACACCGCCTGCGAATCATTGAAGATAGCTGTGAAACAATGTTTGCTTCCTACAAAGGCAGGCGTGTGGGTTCCTTTGGAGATACAGGTTGCTTTTCCACTTACATTGCTCACTTTCTGGTAACAGGCGTTGGCGGTTTGTGTACAACAAATGACAGCCGCCTTGCTGTTATTTTGAAAAGTTTGATGAACCATGGAAGAGATTCAATCTACATTTCAATAGACGATGACAATAAGGCAGGAAGAGAACTATTCAAAATTGTTGAAAGGAGGTTCAGGTTTATAAGGCTGGGACACAGTTTTCGGGCTACTGAACTTGAAGCGGCCATAGGATTGGCGCAGCTTGAGAAAAAGGAAGAAATAATATCAAGACGACGGAGAAATGCAAATTATCTTACAGAGGGGTTAAAAGATTTTGAAGAATTTCTTCAATTGCCTTTTATCCCGGCCGACAGGGAACACAATTTTATGATGTATCCAATAGTGCTGAAAAAAGGAAACAAGAATAAGATTGTGAGGTTTCTTGAAGAAAACCGGATTGAAACTCGTGATATGATGCCGCTGTTGAATCAGCCTGTGTATGTGAAACTCTTTGGCGATATTGAGAAAAACTATCCTGTGGCAAGGTGGATAAACGATAACGGTTTTTACATAGGATGTCATCAGTATCTGAAAACCAAACACCTTGATTATGTCATCGAAAGATTTCATCAGTTTTTTAAGAAAAATGGATAGAAATTTCTGGGCAGGAAAAAAGGTTTTGATCACTGGCGGATTTGGTTTTCTTGGTTCAAGGGTCGTTAACATTCTTACCTCTTTTCAAAACAAGCCACAGCTGATTCTATTTCATAAAAAAGACTTTGACCTTAGAAACGAAAGTCAGGTGAAAAGATTGTTTCAGCATAACAAGGGTATAGATATCGTTATTCACATGGCAGGTGATGTTGGAGGAATAGGATATAACAGGGCGTATCCGGGCGAGATCTGTTTTAACAACCTGATGATGAATACTTTGGTAATGGAATACTCAAGACGATACGGAGTGAAAAAGTTTGTCGGTATAGGTTCTGTTTGTTCATATCCAAAATTTGCGCCTGTTCCTTTTATGGAAGAGAACCTGTGGGATGGATATCCTGAGGAAACTAATGCGCCATATGGCCTTGCAAAGAAAATGATGCTTGTTCAGGGACAGGCATATAGAAACCAGTTTAATTTCAATGCTATCCATCTATTGATGATTAATCTCTATGGTCCTGGCGATAATTTCGATCCTGAAGATTCTCATGTTATTGCAGGGCTAGTGATGAAGTTCTGTGAAGCAAGGATAAACAACTACAATAGTGTTACGGTATGGGGCACTGGAAGAGCGTCAAGAGAATTCCTTTATGTTGACGATGCGGCCCGGGCAATAGTGCTGGCAACAGAAAGATATGATGAGCCAGAACCAGTGAATATTGGTTCAGGTAAGGAAATTCTGGTGAGGGACCTTGTTAACCTGATAGCTGATTTAACCGATTTTAAGGGTGAGATTATCTGGGATACCACGAAACCTGATGGACAGCCAAGAAGATGTCTTGATGTTAGCAAGGCAGAACTAAAGTTTGGGTTTAAAGCAAAAACCTCATTGAGGGAAGGGATAAAAAAAATGGTCAGCTCGTATATGAAAGAAAGGAAAAAGATATGGAAAAAATAAAGGTGGTAATCCTGTGTGGCGGAAGGGGAACGAGAATGGAAGAAGAGACAGAAATTCGTCCCAAGCCAATGGTGGAAGTAGGCGGACGACCAATTCTCTGGCATATTATGAAAATTTACTCCCATTACGGATTTAATGATTTTATCCTTTGTCTTGGATATAAGGGAAAAATTATAAAAGAGTACTTTTTGAACTATCAGGTGATGAACAGCGATTTCACCCTGAAACTTGATAAGGGTGATTTAACCTTTTACAACGAAACAGGCGAGAGAAACTGGCAGATTACATTTGTTGACACTGGTGAAAACGCGCAGACAGGAGCAAGAGTTAAAAGAATCGAAAAATATGTAGATGGTGATTTGTTTATGTTGACATATGGAGATGGAGTCGCCAGCATAAACATAAACGATTTGCTGAACTTTCACAGAAGCCACAAAAAAATTGGAACTGTCACAGGTGTGCATCCTTGTTCAAGATTCGGCGAGCTTATAATAGAGGGTGACCAGGTGGTTCAGTTTGGTGAAAAGCCACAGATTAAAAACGGTTTTATCAATGGAGGTTTTTTTGTTTTCAATAGAGAGTTTTTTAAATACCTGAGAGAAGATGATGATTGTTATATGGAAAAAGAGCCACTGGAAAATCTCGCCAGAGATGGACAGCTGAAGGTTTATCTGCATGACGGTTTCTGGCAATGCATGGACACAAGAAGGGAGCTTGATATTCTCAACAGACTATGGGCTTCAGGCAATCCACCCTGGAAGGTGTGGAGATAAACAATGGATACCCAATTCTGGAAGGGTAAGAAAGTTCTTGTTACAGGTTATGAGGGATTTGTTGGTTCATGGCTGTGCTTATTTCTTTTGAAGGCTGGATCGGAAGTTTTTGGACTTGATATAAAAACGCACAGAAAACAAACCATTCTTTCACCGGATCAATTGTCCCGAATCAAGATAACAAAAGGAAGCGTCGAAAATTTCAGGCTGGTTTTTGACCTTATAAGAAACAACAAAATAGAGATAGTTTTTCATCTTGCTGCCAAATCCATTGTTGGAGATTGTCTTAAAAATCCTCTGAGGGCGCTTAAAACCAATGTTTCTGGTACAGTCAATATCCTGGAATCCTGCAGAAGGGCGCAATGTGTTAAGACAGTAGTCATTGCCTCAAGCGATAAGGCCTATGGCGAACAAAAAAAATTGCCTTACAAAGAAGATATGGCTCTTTGTGGTAATCATCCTTATGATGTTTCAAAAAGCTGCAGCGATTTAATTGCACAAATGTATTATCATACTTATGGCGTACCCGTGGTTATAACAAGATGCGGCAATATCTATGGACCGGGAGATTTCAATTTTTCTCGCATTGTACCTGACGCAATCAAAAGTTTAATTGAGAAAAAACAGTTAATAATTCGAAGTGATGGCAAATTTACCAGAGATTATATCTATATTGAGGATGTGATTTTCGGATATATTATTCTTGCTGAAAAAATGGAAAAATTAAATTTAGCCGGGGAAGCTTTTAATTTAAGTAGCGAAAGACCTATTTCTGTGTTGAATTTGGTAAAAACCATTTATACTTTATCTGGAGAAAAGTCGAATTACATAATTACCGGTGAAGCAAAGACGGAAATAAAACATCAATACCTTGATGCAACTAAGATAAAAAAGATTCTTGGATGGAACGCCAAATATGATCTGAGTAGCGGTTTAAAAGAAACAATCGAGTGGTATAAAAATGTACTAAACAAATGAAAAAAGCTAAGGATATAATTTTTGAAGATGTAGAAGATATAATTGACAGGATAGAAAATAAATTGTGCCATCTCGAAGGTCGAAAAATACTTATCACAGGCGCTGCCGGGTTTATTGCTTCTTATCTATTGGATACGGTATGGATGCTTAATAAAAAATATTTTTCGAAAAAATGCAAAGTAATCGCTTATACACGCAGAGAATTAGACAGCAGGCACAGATTGTTTTATTTAAAGAACGATAAAAATTTTGTATTTAAAATAGTTGATGTTTCAAAACCATTCAAAATAGAGGAATGTTCTGATTATATCATTCACGCAGCTTCAAATGCAGCGCCTAAAAAATATATGGCGGATCCAGTAAATACTATTGAGACAAATGTAAGAGGAACTGAAACAATTTTGAAATATATGATAAAAAATAGGACAAGGAGTTTTGTGTTTTTCTCGAGTGGAGAGATATATGGAGATCCAGATTCTGCCAAATCAGTTCCAACCAAGGAAGATTATATCGGAAGAACAAACCATCTTGCAGATAGATCTTGTTATGTCGAATCTAAAAGATTTTCAGAGACTTTGTGTATAAACTATTTTAGAAAATATAACCTACCTGTTAAGATAGTCAGGCCTGTTCACATTTATGGGCCTGGTATCAATCTAAATGATGGCAGGGTATGGGCTGATTTCATTAAAAATGCTTATGAAGGTAAAAATATAACTATTTTAAGTGACGGAAAAGCAACACGGGGTTTTTGTTATATTTCTGATGCCATAGTTCAAATCTGGAGTGTACTTCTCTCAGGCAAGGATGGAGAAGTTTATAATATAGGAAATGACTCAGAAGAAGTAACCATAAAAGAACTTGCCGACATAATTGCCGGGATTTTTAACAATAAAATAAAAGTGGTAATTGAAAATAAGATACCAGATTATCTTAAGAGCAGTCCTCAAAGATCATGTCCTGACATGACAAAAACGCTTATGACTTTTGGTTTGAAAAATAAGGTTTCGTTAAAAACAGGATTGAAAAGAACAATTCAATGGGTAAAAATGTTTTATCAAAGTTTAAAGTAGACACCAGGAATAAAACAAGAATAATAAAGCACTGTCGTATATGCGGTAATTCTAATTTGAAGGAGTTTTTAAAGTTTAAAAACTTACCTGTGGCAGGCATATACTCAATAAAAAAAACCTTAAAAGAAAATGAATTTTCTTTGTCGCTTTCGCTGCTTTATTGTGAAAACTGTGGCTTTGTCCAGATCAAGGAAATAGTCCCGGCAAAAATTTACACTGAATATAGCTACGTGGGTACATATTCAAATTTTTATGTAGATTACTTAAACTGGGTTTGTGATTTCCTTATTTATAAAATGAATATGAAAAGGAAAAAAATTTTAGAAATAGGCTGTAGTAATGGGTATCTTTTAAATAGGCTCAAAGTTTTCGGGCAGAATGATGTATCTGGATACGAACCATCAAAAAAACTTGCTGATGAATGTAGAAAAATCGATATTTCGGTAGCTCAAAATTATTTTTCAATCGACACTATTCAAAATAATAATTTTGATTACGATTTAATAATAATTCGCCACGTGATAGAACACATAGATAATCTTTCTGAATTTTTAGAGGCGATAAATAAATGTCTAAGAAAAAATGGATTTTTGTTAGTTGAAACCCCGGATATTGAAGAAGTTTTTCACAAAAAACTATATTC
>JAMWBU010000049.1 GCA_023819255.1 Candidatus Omnitrophota bacterium | reverse complement strand
GGGACACTACATTGACCATACCAATTGTCTCCCCAGGCGACTACTGTACCGTCTCCCTTTAACGCGACGGTATGAGCCCCACCGGCTGCAATCGCGACTACATTAGTTAATCCTGCGGGAACATCACATTGACCATACCAATTGGCTCCCCAGGCGACTACTGTGCCATCTCCCTTTAACGCAACGGTATGAGCCCCACCAGCTGCAATCGCGACTACATTAGTTAATCCTGCGGGAACATAACATTGGCCATCCCAATTGTCTCCCCAGGCGACTACTGTACCGTCTCCCTTTAACGCGACGGTATGAGCCCAACCAGCTGCAATCGCTTTAATCCCTGCATAAGAATTTAAACAAAAAAGCATAAACAAAATGAGCATACACACCAATTGAAAATTAAATCTTTTCATCTTTCCCCCAGGTTATGGTTGACTTTAACCACTAAACCCTCTTTGAGACATTTCAGCGTAATTTTTAGAATTTGTCAAATTTTGTGACGCATAATTTAATTTCAAATATATCTGCCGCCTTACCTATTTTTATAAGTTTTCTAAAAATGATTTGGTCGGTTTTTTGCTTGTCATGCTCTATTTTATGGCATCAGTCAACATTTATTTTAAAGCCATAATTTCGAATGCGATTTCTTCAATCAAGGCTGATTGCTTTTCTTAAAATCAGTATTACATCTGAAATGTCTACATTTCCGTCTTCATTCATATCAGCAATTTCTGTATCTACGGGATCAAGTCCAATTGCCTGTCTGAGACACAGTATAACATCCGAAATATCAACTGAGCTATCACCGGATACATCACCTGCTAATTTTATGCAGGTTCCTGTGAAATTAACATTAATAGTAGGGTTTTGCGTATCATTTGATGAAATTGTCAGTGTTGCCTGTTTTGAACCTGTTGATACCGGGTTAAAATAAACTGGAATAAAAATACTACTGTTTGACGGGATTGGGATTTGGAGGATGCTCTGGTCTATTGAAAATTCAGAAACATTTTGTCCTGAAATTACGAGCGAACTTATTAAGAGATTCGCATTTCCATAGTTTTTTATTAGTAAAAGTCCCTGTTTTCTTGATTTTGCATTTCCAAACTCAAGGAGATTGGGTAATACCCCAATTAATGGTGTGGATGGCTGGGTCTGGTATATCCATAAATTCTGATTATTTGAAGGGTTTGTATCAACAGGAATTATTTCAGTTATCTCTGCCCTTATCTGATACTGGCCCGCTGCGGTTACTATGAATGTTTCGCTTAATAATACATCTTCAAACGGTCCTGGAGTAAACTGACCTGTGGCAAGCAACTGTTCTGAGTCCGATGGTGTTGTTAAATACATAGATGCTGTAAATATGGTGTCAGTGCCAGCATTGCGAATTTTTAACACAGCGCGATGCAATCCGTTTTGACTTAACCATACTACCGGAGATGTATTCAATGGGTCTTTTCCTGATATGTATAATGATAAATCTGTGTCATTTAGACCGATATCTATACTGGTTATTTCTTTTACTTCCACGATCACAGTTTCACTATCTGCAAGACCTTCACTGTCTTTTACTTCAAATTTAAGAATATGGACTCCAGGGCTAAGCACAACATCTGTTTCTGTGTTTATTTTTCCATCAATGGATGATGTCCATACGCCTTCTGGAATGAATCCGTCTTCATTATCTATGCCATAACCACTTAATATCCATTTTGTGCCTGTCGGGGCAATCCATCCATTTTGTGGCGCGTTTATTTTTGCATCCGGTGGTCTGTTTTGCATTACAAGATTTCCTACTTCAGCACTTGTCGTGCCTAAACCATTGCTTCCTACTACCTTAAATATGATATTGTCAGATGACGGAATAAAATCTGTCGGAATTGTAATTTTATTCGACTGAACCGGAGCGCCTATCGGAAACCAGGTTTCTCCATTGTCGGGACTTACCATAATTGCGTACTGCATTGAGCTGGTTTGTTTTGTTTCACTGGTTGTCCACCTGATCTCTGCGCTATCGGATAGTTGTGTCGCTGGAAGTGGAGATATAATCGAAATAGATTCTGGCTCTGTATAAGTTTTTTCAAAAACAGGATTTTCATCCCATACATTCCACCATAACCTGTGAAAAATTTTCATTGTTTTTGTTTGTTCAGGAATATCAAAAGTTCCGTGAAAACTGCTTTCCTCTGGCCATGCGCGAGTATAATCAAAATTTCTGTACGGCGAAATAACCGTAAAATCCTGCGTGTGAATAATAGTACCTGTGTTATCGTAACATTCTAATCTATAATCGTCTGAAGGCCAGTAAAACATTTCAGAGGGAACATCCACTTTTCCTGTTGCAAATTCTGTTATGTCAAAAGCAGAGATTGTTCCCTGCACAAATCTATAATAAGTTATCGCATCTTCTACTTTTTCCGTGGTTCCAGAAATAAATATTCTTTTATAACCATCAGGAACTTTTCTGCTGGCGTAACGAAAGGATTTTGTTTCTGCGCCCAGAGTGTTTTCTAAATATTGTCGGAATTGTAAAAATGTTGACTCTATGGGCCAGATCAATGTGGAAGACGAACCCATTATGTCAAACCAGTATTGATCCTGATACCAGGACTGTTCTTTTCTCGGAAAATGCAGGAATCTTTTTCTGAACCCACCGATTGAAGAGGATTTGTTTTCGTTTATAAAAGCAGTAAGTCCCTCAACGGCAATTCCTGCTGGAGGATACTGGTTATATTGTTCTTGAAAAGTATACAGGCCAATACCATGACCAATTTCGTGCAGCGCGGCATCCGCAAAGCTTTCATCTACAAATATTACGCCCCTCCTTAAGGTTAAATTGGCTCCTGTTATCCCTTCACCCATAACGCCGTTAGGCATAACCGCAATGACAAAGTCAATTCTTGCTGTTTCATTACCTGTAAGCCAGTCGCCGATTGAGGCAGTTGTATTGATAAAACCCTGTGTTGTTGAAATCCAGTTTGCAATGCGATTCAGCAGCGCGGTTGTGCTGAACATTGAAAGCACTCCTCCATAAAATGTTACAGGAGGCACAGTCCAGATGTGAATCTGCCGGCTTGATATTGGCAACATTGCAGGAATAAGTCTTTTTAAGGCATTTTCAACAGATTTACCGTCAGGAGTTTTTCTCGTATACCCAGTAATATAAAGTTGTACCGGTTGAACAAGTATATTCAATTGTCTGCCATACTCTGGCGAAAAGTTTAGGTTTTCATTGAGAATAATTGATTCTCCCTTTCCTGTGGCTCCTTCAAATCCTGGTATGTTTGTTGTGTCCATTGTTACCTGTAGGCTCACAATATCTTTATCTGTGGGCGGAAGGATAAAGTTTATCGTTGTGTTTCCATAGAATATGTCTCCGGGTGAACCTGAAATATCTCTTTTTAAAATAACATTTGGATTCTCCGGCAAAATTTCCTGACCATCGAAAATTGCTTTAAATGTCACCCCTGAAATTGCTGTATAATTTGTTGCTACATCAAGAGAAAGCAAACTTTCCCTACCTTTGATAAGAACAGGAGTTTTTCTTTGGCCAAAGGCACCCGGCAGGTGCGATATGCAGTTTTGTCCGATTACATAATCATTGAGCCAGAATGAAGGTAAGTTTTTCTGGCTTTTCATTTCCGGGCCAGAAGTATTCCATTGAGTAACTCTGAAATCATTTCTGTCTATCGGCACACCCCTTGTTAAAAACCATCCAGGTCTCGGACCGGAACCAAACCCGAATGTTTCGGAAATAATTACCGGTTTTTTATCTCCATAATAGTTGGTTCCAAGGTCGATTGGAGAAAAAGGCGCTGCAGGTTTTGAAAATACCGGGCCCTGGCGTCCTGCAAAACTATTGTTTGAAAAAACTGGTTGAATTTCTGATTGTTCTGACCATTTGACTACATCTGTTATCCAGTCAGGGTCATAAAATACCAGAGGACTTCCAAAGACACAGTTTATAAATTCGCCACTATTTCTGCGATAAAGGTTAACAGAATTTACAAATTCACAGGCATTGAATTTTGGACTGCCCCCAACAATATAGACCTGGCTTAAAAAGGTTGAGTCCTTTGCTTCGAAATTCTGGATTTTAGTAAGATTTACATTTGCTGAAATTATTGAATTATCAATATTAAGAGATGTTCCTGTCATTTCCATTCCAAATCCACCTATTTCTGAGTTTTTAATACTGACTGATGCATTTTCTTTTACAGTGATTCCTAATTGTCCTTTACAGTCTTCAACTTTAGAACCAGATGCCTGAGAATAGAAAAGCAAATTACCATTTCCATCTATGTCACTTATATCGACGCTTTCACCCTGGAAATGGATATTAACCTCCTGTAGCGAAATGCCCTTTCCAATATTTATCGTTCCACTGACATAAATATTGTTATTAAAAAAATCCCCTTTAATAAGGTTCCCGTTCACAATGAGTTTCATATTTGCAGGTACAGCGACATTACTTTCAAGAAATGCAGTATCGTTGATTGTTTCATCATATAAAAGTTCTCCGCCAATTGTTCCATTTATTTGCGCTGTCGTAGCGCTTCTTAAAATGGCATCTGCCCACAACTGATATGTGTATGTGCCCTGTATCAATCCTGTGTGGCGGATTTTGCCAGTAATATTGCCGCCTTCTGGAGGTAATGTTTGTTCAAAAAGAATATCTCCTGTTTCCGCGACCTTTATTCTGATGGTTGCCGGAAAATTTTCCCAGTTCCAGAATTCAAGATGAACATTATCGAGGCCTTTGTATCTTACAAATATATCAGCATTGCAAGCGGAAATAAACATAAAAAGCACGGCAAACAATAAATTCTTTTTCATTTTCCTCCTTAATAAAATGGACTGAAATTTTGTTATTATGCTTTACTGTTTTCTATGTTCCGAGCGATAACCTTAGAAGCATTATAACATCTGCTATGTCAACATTGCCATCGTTGTTAATATCGGATATTTGAATTATTTCCGGTGTATAAGGATTTTCATATATCTGCCCGTTTATCGTAATTGCAAGGTCGATTGAAATCCTCAAACACAGTATGACATCTGAAATGTCAATAAGTCCGTCTTTGTTGATATCTCCTTTGGCATTGCCCTCCATCAGCAAATAAACATTGTCAATCGCCCAGTATAATGCGTCATAGGCGTTTTGATAGTTCCATCTGATCTGTATCTGCGTTTCGCCTGCTTTAATCAGATATGGTTGTAACGAAAGAATTACTGTCCCTCGAGCGTCCTGGTAACGGAATCTTTTTATATTCTGCCAGTTTCCATCATCCACTTTAATGTCGACATCAGCAATTTCAGAGCCGTATACATTAAAAAAGTGGTCGAACTTCAAAAATATCTTCGAATAGCCGTTGACAGTGACATTTTTTGTGATCAGCTGTTCATTCATCCATACCCTGCCAGCCCAGTCGCTATCCGCAATTATAAAGGGATTTGTTAGTTCGGAAATATCCCTGTTTTTAGGATTTGAGGTTGTCCATGTTTTTCTGTCATTGTTTCCATCAATTATTGTCCAGCCGGGTGGCAGTCCTGAATCAAAGTTTTCCCTTAACAAAATGGTAAACCCCCTGGATACATCAGCAGAATAAAACGACTGGAGAAAATTTTTCCACAAGCCTTGAGCAAATTCAAGATTATTCTGATTATACGCAGGGTCTACACCTGTGTTTTTGCCAGGGAAATATATTGATAATCCGGTGCCTTTTGGTTCCCCAAAATTTGCCACGATCATTGAATCAAATATGGACGATATGATTTCAGAGGCGTTAACCATTTCTTCTTTGGAGGCATTATTGAAAACTCCCTCAATAAAGGTTTTCAAGTCCCTGTAGTCAGGATCATCAAAAACAGTAGTTTGAGAAAGGGAAATATGGAAATACAGCCATTGGTTGTCAAGTTCCATAGCTACCTGACAGAAATTATTTATTGCATCAAATATCTGGTCGCAAAAGGCCAGATTGACTGCTGAAAGTGTTTCTGTGCCATAATGGCCATAAAAATCGCTGTAGTGCTGAACAATTCTTTCAGAAAACTGATCAGGTTGATAATCAGGATTGTTAATTATGTCCTGGGCGATTGTGTTATATGGAAAACCGCTGGTGAATATTGTTTCTTCAGAAGCTATCATATAAGTGGCGCAATTTCTTATTTCGTACGCGACCTCAATCATTCCCATAAGACAGGCATCAAAAGCAATGATGTCAACATAACAATCAGGACATGAAAGCGCCTGTCTTATTTCTTTTAATGTAAGTTCATCAAATGATGTGTTATCAAAACAAACACTCTTTTGATACCTTCTTGCATAAATTTGTCTTTTTAATTCTCTTAAAGTCGAATTAAGAGACGTCTTTTCTTCAAAAGATAGCTGTGCTTTTTTTAGTGTTTGTTCTATTTCATTTGCAACATAGTCCATTGAACGCCAGCCATCTCCATGATCCCATAGAATGAGCGCATAATATTGTGCGGGATAATTCTGTTTTGCCCATAGTATGAATGAGCGAAGAACAAGCGGGTCGCCCATATTCACTTCCCGTCCGCCAAAACCATCACCCCAATCAGAAATTGCATTAGAGATAGTGGGTTCAATATTTTGAGTTATTCTAAATCTTTGAGTATTTGTCCAGTTTCCATATCGGGTGTCATAGCCGGGGATTCTATCGAGCTGGACAATGAAATTTATCTCTTGCGTTGAGCCAATAGAAGCAACTTCCAGAAAGTCATTTATTGCATATTTTTCAAGGTCATTATCTCCGTCTAGATAGATCATTATCGTCCATTTTGCGATGGCATTGGATTGTACAGGGAGAATCAAAATAATTGACGCTAAAGTAAAAAAAATTGATAGCTTTCTCATATTGATCATTGTAAATAAATCGGTACAGGGCTGCCCTTGTCGTCCCAGAAAGAACATCGCAACAGTTTTATGGTGTTGATATCCTGTTTTTTAAAATAGGAAAAAATGATGTTGAAAATTTTGCCATCGCCTGTTTCTATGGCTGGCACTATTCCACCACTGATTTTCAACAGATTTCCTTTTTGAGAGTGCCCGCTAAGTATTTTTGCGTTTTTCGCTGGAGCAATGGCTGAAAACTTGAGATTTGGTCCATAATTTAAAATTATCTCAAAGCTTGAAATGTTCTTTATGTTTCCTTTTATCATTAGCGGTATTGAAATGGTTTTCGCGCTTTCATCAACAGTCATTTCGCCAAGTTTTGCGTATGCATATACTACAACTTCGATGTCTTTTTTTACTTTTGTTTTGTTGTTTTCCGATTCAGCAAAAACTGTTAGTTGATATTTCCCGCAAGAAAGTTTATTCTTTTTTTTCAACAAAATCGTGGTTTCATTTTTCCCGGGGACCAAACAGGTTTCAGCAAATAGTCCATCAAAATGTTGCGATCTTGCTTGCAGATATACCGGTCTGTCATAACCGCCCAAAAACCTGATCTTTAACGGTGTATAAATCTGATTCTCATCATAAAGAAGATTAATAGTTGGTTGCGCTTCAATGTTAATGCCCGGTTCAACAGGCATTTTCTGCCATTTCCAGACAATTTTTGAGTCCTTTTCTATTGTAAATGAAAGTGTATTATTTCTCGTGTTATGAGCAGAACCTGTTCCTTCGCATCCAATGCAAACCACTTTTTCCATATCATTGATCAGGATTTCGGCTTCTACCTTACATTCAACTCTGTCTCCTTTTAAAAAAGTTGTTATTCCAGTCGCAGGAACAGGATTTCCGTATTCTGAAAGAACAAGTAGTATTACGCTATTTGAAGGTTTCTGCTGATGTAAACTCTTTTCTGTTTCTTTTGGTTCCAGTGTTTTTTCCATAGCCGTCAAAAATTCATCAATATCAAGTTTTTCACTTTCTTTTGGAATCTGCGGGGAAACTACCGATGGTTTTGTTTCCTGTACAATATTGGGCGCAGTAGTAACAGGTTTTGCTCTGGTTTTTGTTTCTTCTGATGGTGGTTTTACAGTTGGTTTTTCAGTTTGTTGCTGTGTGTCGCCTGCCTTTATGGAACCTGAAGAAACCGAACAGGATATTGTTTGCCCCTGAGAGTCAGACAGTTTTGCTGATGAAACAACAAGGTTTGAGTAACCTGAATTGATTACCTGGAATCTTAATATCGCGAGAACTCCATTTCCGGATATACCTGAAAGCATTGGATTAAATCCAGCAATTTTTATTAATCCCGGCGTGTTTGTGTTTGTCATAATTGTAAATAAATAAACAGATTGACCTTTTTGCACATCTATGAGTTTCAGAACCTGTTGATTGTAATTGATTGTGATCTGATATCCTGCAAATTCTTTTTCTGATGAGAAGTATACATTTACATCAATAAACGGTTGGGATTGAGGATTATTTATAGTTATTGAAGGTATCTGTATGCTGGCTCCGTATATGCAACCTGTCATTGCCAGGAAGGCTAAAATTAGTTTCTTCATATTTTTTAAGTTGAATCGGGGCGCCCAGATTTGAACTGGGGACCTCTTGGTCCCAAACCAAGCGCGCTAAGCCAGCTGCGCTACGCCCCGTTTTTGAATTATTATACCACGATTTTCTTTTTATTTCAACGAAAGTCTGCCTGTTGCGGGGTCATAATCATAATGCATTCCTGCTGGTGGTTCAGGAATTTTATCAATAAATCCCTCATTTACAAGTTGCTGCAAAGAATCCGGATACTTGCCGTTTTGCCTCTTGTATGTATTTAGCTTATTTTTCAGATACATTAAATTGTCCTGGTGCGCTGTCCTTTTAAATTTTTGAAGGGTTTTTGACCCGGTTTCCTTGACCTTTTCTTCTAATTCACTGCTTTTTTTTCCACAACCGCAAACCACCATCATAATAAGAGATAAGATGCCAAGAATCGCAATTCTTCCTTTGCTCATTTTTTCGCCTCCTATCTTATTTCCTTTTCAACCAGGGATATGATATGTTCAATTTTTATTTCCTGCAAACAAATATTGTTTGCGCACATATTTCTTGTTTCAATGTTACACGGAGAGCACCCTGCGTGTAAACTGACAATCTTTACATTCTTTCCTTCTGGCGCCCAGATTGCAGGGTCTGTTGGTCCGAATATGATAAAGGTTTTCAATCCAGTAAATGCAGCAAGATGAGAAACGCCGGAGTCGTTTCCAATAAACCATTTTCCTGTTTCAAGCGTCTGTGACAGCTCCACCAGGTTTTTCGGAATGAGCAGATCAGGCGCGTCAGTGTTTTTTTTCCAGAATTCATAATCAGAAATTTCGCATTCTCCGAGAATAATTTTTGGTTTGCATATCCTTTGAAAATAACGGTAAACTTTAACAAAGTTTTCAGCAGGCCAGTTTTTCTTCTTGCTTCCACTACCAGGATGGATAAAGAGAAGGTCACAAGCATCCCTTTTCACGGTTTCAGGATAATGAATATTCAGTCCCATCTTTTTCAGAGGCATTAAAAGAAATTCTGTTATCTGACAGGGGCTTTTTTCAAACAAAGGATGAAATACTACTTTATCACCATAAGTTAAAATGAGATTTCTGGAGAAGATTTCTTTTTTTTCGATATAACAGATAACAAGGTCAAAATCAGGAAAACCCGGTATTTTGATTTTTTTTATCTCTGAAAAAAACTCAGTAAGACAGATGTCGCCAAACCCAATTCCTCTGTTTATTATCCCTTTTTTTTCAAAAAATGTGTTGACTTTTTCATTGCCAGCAAGATAAACATTGAAATGATTCTTTTTTAGAGATGTCAGCACTGGTATCGTCGCAATCTGGTCTCCGAGACTTCCAGGTCTTATTACAAGTGCGTTTTTGTCTGTTTTCATAACTTTATTATATAATTTTACCAAAGAGGGCAATTTAATGATATTTTTATGGCCGATACGCGATGAATTTGGTGTAAAAAAAGCGCCTGTTGTCAATTATCTTATAATTCTTGTAAATGTCTTTGTTTTTTTACTTTTCGGTTTTCGAAGTTCATATCAAAACATTGTAAATCAGTATGGCCTAATCCCGTCAGAATTTTCGTGGCTAAAAGTTTTTACTTCAATGTTTTTGCATGGAGGATTGATGCATCTTGTGGGTAATATGTGGTATCTATACTTAATGGGAGATAATCTTGAAGACAGGTGGGGACACTTTCAATATCTTTTTTTCTATTTAATTTCAGGCGTCATAGCCAGTTTATTTTATGTTTCATTCGCGCCCGAGTCAGCAAGAAATATTCCATCGATCGGAGCTTCTGGCGCTATTTCAGGTGTTCTTGGCGCTTATTTTATATCCTTTACAAAAAGTAGAATCACATTCTGGTATTATATTTTTGCTTTTTTCAGAGTTTATTCAGGCACCTTTGACATTTTTGCAGGATTCTGGATTTCTTTCTGGTTCGTTCAGCAGTTAATAGGCATGTTTTTTAGTGCCAGTTCAATGTCTTCCGCAATTGCATTTGGAGCTCATGTTGGTGGGTTTCTGGCAGGGCTTGGAATTGGATTTTTGACAAAGGCCTATCAGAAGGTGCGGTACATTCAAAATATTCATAACGGTCGCAATGCACTTTCAAACATTGCGGGTTATACAACATCAAGGATATTGCCTTTTGAAAAACAGGTGGAACTTTACAATATTGAAAAAGAAATCGAAGGGCTATTGAGTGATAAAAACGAAAGGGAAGCTGCCGTACTTTATGGAAAGGCATTAAAAAACTATCCTGAGGTTTTTATAAAGCCATCTAATGAATATAAATTCGCTGAAATGCTTTACAGTATTGGGTTCATTGATGAGGCAATTGATGCCTTCAAAAGATTTATTCGCAAAAATCCGTTCAGTCAGTTTACTGATAACGCCCTTTACAATCTCGGGCAGATTTATCTTCAAAAAGGTGAAAATGAAAAAGCGAAAGAATGCTTCAGACAGATCGTTTTATTCTATCCCTACAGTGAACTTCAGGATGCTGCAAGATATAATCTTGCGAATATATTAAAGCCAGAGTCTATCTTTGTGGAAAAATAAGAATTTCAGGGTATAATTAAATGGAGTGCCCTCGTAGCTCAGTGGTAGAGCAGTCGCTTCGTAAGCGACGGGTCGGGAGTTCGAATCTCCCCGTGGGCTTTTCAAATTAAAGGACATCAAGTCAAACGTTGTTGATTGTTTCTCTGTATTTTCTTCTGGCATAGAAGAGATATACAAGCGGGATGATAAATAATGTAAGTGCTGTTGAACTTAAAAGTCCGCTTATCACTGCAACCGCCATTGGCGCTTTGAAAGCCGAGCCCTTTCCAACAGCAAGAGCAAGAGGTGTCATTCCCACGAGTGTTGAAATAGATGTCATTAATATGGGTCTTAATCTTAAAGTACTTGCCTCAATAATTGCTTCTTCTATTTTTCTTCCTGATCCGATTAGGTTTTTAGCGAAGTTTATAATAAGAATGCCATTGCTTACGACAATTCCGACCAGCACTATTATTCCCATCAGGCTAAAAATATTGATTGTTTTTCCGGTGAGAAAAAGCCCTGTAAGAATGCCAATAATAGAAAGTGGTAATGTTCCCATAATAATAAATGGTTCCACCCAGCTTTCAAATTGAGCCGCCATAACAAGATACACCAGCATTACCGCCAGAAGCAACGCAAGAAAAAGGTCTCTGAAGGCTTCTGTCATTGTTTCACCCATACCGCCCAGATTGATAGTGATATCTTCTGGCAGGTTCAATTTTTTAATTTCAGTTTTCAGGGATTTAATCACTGTGCCAAGTGGTTTACTAATGTTTCCAAGAATTGTAATACTGGATTTTCTGTTATATCTTTCTTTCGTTGTTGGCCCATACGATCTTTCTATCTTTGCTACCTGACTTAACAGGAATAGATTTTGCATTTGATTTACAATAGGCAGATTTTCCAACGTTTTAATATCGCTTTTTAATTCATCTGGAATAGTTACTCTGATATCATACTGGTTATCTCCTGCTCTGAATTTTGTGGGTACAATTCCTTCAAGCGCACTCCTGCATATCATTGCGACCTGATTTGAATTAAGGTTATATTCCGCAAGTTGTTCCCTCTTTATGAGAAAATTAATTTCAGGTTTTCCTGGTTTGAATGAGCTGTCAGAATCAGAGATACCGGGAACGTTTTTCATAATATCCAGTATTTGTTTTGATGCCTGGATTACCTGTTTTCCGTCAGTTCCAGTAACATAGAATTCGAGCGGTGGCCTGCTTCCAGAGCCACCAATGGATCTTTGTGGCGCAACGGTCACTGTACCTGGTATTTCTGCTAAAATAGGTTTTATTTCTTCAATGACCTGCTCTGTAGATTTGTTCCTTTTTTCTTTGAGTTTAACCTGCATTTGAGCATATTCTGGTCCTTGAGATCCGACTCCTGCGAATGCACCGATTGTTTTTCCAATTGATGAAAAAACTGTTTCGGTTTCTTTTCTTGTTATAATGCCTTCTTCAATTTTTTTAACAACAGA
>JAMWBU010000013.1 GCA_023819255.1 Candidatus Omnitrophota bacterium | reverse complement strand
GCGAAATATGATTGACAGAAGAAACTGTTATTCTTGTTATTTCTTATTCTATTGCCAACTGAAAGTATTTGCTGAGACTCTGGTTTATATTAAATTTATACTTTTTGTCCTGGACTGTCAAATTAAAATTCTATTGTTATTCTGTAAAATTTATTTTTTCTTGACGCAAAAAAGTAATAAAAAATCTGGGTCTCAGATATGAAAAGAGATGATTATTTTTGTTGTTGCGGAACCTGTTTATTGCTGGACACAACAAAAAAGAAAATTTATAAAGGCGAAAACAAGGATACTCTGAATCAGCCAGTTAAACGAGTTTTTTGATTCTCTAATCTGGTAGCCAGGGGTTCAATAAGAATTTACCCGCTATGAATTATGTTTCTTCTGTATCCTGAACCACCTGAACAAGGATGTCAGCGCAGGATTCTCTGTCCAGGGCAATTTCTGATTGCCCAATCTTAATCAAAAACCCTGAAAAGGTCTCCTGAATGCGAATGATTGAACCAGGAATAATTCCGTAGCCCGAAAGTTTCGGAAACAGTTTGCCTCGCAGACATACCACTTTTACTTTTTTTCCTTTTGGCACATCGCACAATCTCATAATTCCAATATTGTGGAAAAACCCCCATCCTGTCCTTTGTTTCATCCTTTTCCTGCAACATTGCCCTCTGGGAATAGGTTTGCCATCAGGACATTGCTGTGGATGTCCAAGAAAATCGCAGAGGGCCTCATCAATGTTTCCCGATGACTCATGTTCAAGAAAACCGGCAATTTCATTAAATTCCTTCATTCCCAGGATATCATGCAAAAAAACTTCCCATAATCTGTGTCTTCTCACCAGCATCTTTGCAAGTCCTTCGCCTTTTTCTGTAAGAAAAACACCGCTCTGTGAAACATCTACAAGCCCCATTTTTTTAAGTTTCTCAATCTTCCCGGAATCAAACCCGAAAGCGGTGCATTCCCTCTTTTCCCTTTTTTTCCACAACTGTTCAAGAATGTCTTCCATCTCTTTATCCATGGCAGTCTCCTAAAACAATCCGGAAACAGTAATAATGGCATTAAGTATAATGCCAACAACAAAAGCAATAATAGTGGCAAAAAGAAAAGTAAAAATCGCTGTGGCAAATCCTCTTTCTTTTATCATCACAAAAAATTGGGCGACGCATGGCACAAAAAGAGTCAAGGTTACAGCGCTTACAACACTCTGGCCGACATCAAGAACGCCTCTATTAAAAAGGTCAAACATACCTGCGGCTCCGTAATCCCTTCTCAAAAAACCCATAATGAAAACCCTGCTCATTTCCAAGGGAAGCCCCATTGTTGTTACCACAGGAGAAAGAATTGAAATAAAACGCGCAAGAACACCTGCGACATCCAGTAAAAAAAGGATAATTGTTCCGAGAATGAAAAAAGGTAAGGCCTCTCTAAGATACCAGAGAACTCTTCTTCCTGTTTTAATTCCAATATTTCTCATATGTGGCATTCGCAAAGGCGGAATTTCCATCGAGAAAGAAGAATCTCCCGGAATAAGAAGATTCACGGCGCTCCCGACAATAATCATTACAATTAAGATTGAGGCAGCCCAGATCAAGAGTGCTAATTTTGAAATAGACCCGAGTATTCCAAGCACGACGCCAAGCTGGGCTGAACACGGTATCGCAACAGCAAGAAGAATCGTCGCTATAATCTTTTCCTTTCGAGTATCAAGAATCCTCGTTGTCAATGTTGCCATGGTGCCGCATCCAAACCCCAGAACAATCGGCAAAATCGCCTTTCCTGTTAAACCAACAGATTTGAAAACTCTGTCAGTTAAAAAAGCCAGCCTTGGAAAATATCCGCAATCTTCAAGAAACCCAAAAAACAGGAAAAAAACTGCTGTAATAGGAAGAACTATTCCCAATCCATACGAAAGCGCCATCGTGATAACGCCATAATCTCCGACAAAAAATTCTCTCAACAGCGGTTGTGTTCGCGAAAAAAGATTTATAAAAAATGGATTGACAATGTTACCGAAAAGTTTTTTTTCAAAAATGTCCACAAGAAATCCAGCCCCAAATTTTCCGACAACAATATACATAAAAAAAAGCACCAGCACAGCTATGAATATTCCTGAAACCGGATGAATTGTTAGCCTGCTGAGAAAGATATGTATCCTGCCTTTTGAAACTCTGCCTTCTGTTGACACCAGAGATGCGACATATTCGGCCTGTTTCATGTATGCTGTGGTTATGAGATAATAAATGGGTTGCGACAGAGAATACTGAAGGTTCTCCCAGACGGTTTCAATATTTTTGAGATCCACACCTGAAATCCTGCTGCATATGCTTCCAAGCTGGTCAGTGGCTCCTGCGAGAAAAACAGCAAGTCCTTTTTTCTTAAAATTTGTATCTGGCAGTTTTTCTTCTATACTGGTAATAACCCTTTCCACGTCATTCGTATGCGAAACCAAACATTTCCCGAAAGACGCTTCGATTATTGCTTTTTTTAGATGCTGCAACCCCACACGTTCTGTCGCGATCATCGGCACAACATTAACCCGGAAAATTTCAGAAAGTTTTCTATGATCTATAAAAATCCCCCTGTCATTCGCCTCATCCATCATGTTTAATACAATAATATGTTTTACGCCAAGTTCACATAAGTATAAACTTAAAACAAGCCCGCGATTGAGGTTCTTTGCATCTATTATGTTAACAAAAATGGCGTCCGGATTATCAAGCAATATGTCTCTTGTAACTTTCTGGTCATCTGTGCGGCCGAGAAAATCCACCACCCCGGGAGTGTCTATGACAATAAAATGCCTGTTTTGTATTCTTGCCCTGCCCTGGCTTATCTCTACTGTCGTGCCAGGATAATTTGAAACAATGGCGTAAGTTCCTGTAAGAAGACTGAAAACAACGCTCTTACCAACATTTGCATTACCGACAAGAATAACCTTTTGTTCCCTTGTTGCGCTTTTATTTTCTGACAGATCTTTTTTTTCTTTCATTTCTTCTCCTGCAACACCGGTTGGAAAAGCCCTCAATAAGAAGCTTCTGTTCCGTCAATAAAACAGCCAGCTTCTCTGCGCTTTCCTGTATAGATTTTTCAATTTCATCAAAGAAAAATTCAAGGATTTTGCCGCATTTTTTGCATCTGAAATGATAGTGAGTTTGTTCATTCACAAACTCAAAATATCTTTCTCTGGCACTGGAAATCTGCACAATTTTGCCTGCTGTTAGAAGTTTATTTATTGCGCGATACACTGTCGCCCGCGAAACCGGGATTTCCGATGCTTTCATCAAATCAATAAGGTCCTGAACCCTGAAATGTCCCGCATTTCTGGCGAATGCCTCAATTTTTGAAATCCATTTATCTGTTCTCATTGCATTAAGTGTTTTTGAGATTCAATCTCATTTATTTTATCAAAAAAAACACAGAATCAAAAATACACCTGTAAGAGTCTGAATAAAAATCCCATTCAAAATTATGGTTCTTGACTATAAACATTATACTGAACTGACCCTGAGAATAGAGTAAATTTCATTCACGATTTTCCAGCATGGGATGCAAGGAACACAGCGCATTATAAACCTGAAGTTTTTCTAAACCGTCTTATTATGATAAAATAAACAAAGCGGTGGAAAAGATCTTAAAAATGGAAAAAACAATAATCATACTCTTAACCTGTTTAACGCTTGTTTTTCTCAGCGGTTGCTTTGAAAAACAAGAAACTGTTATCAAAAAAATAGAAAGAATTCCTGCAGAAGATATTTCCGAAGAAACCATTCCTGCTGTTGTTATGCTTCCTCAGAAAACAGAAGCTGAAAAACCGGAGCGACATGAATCACCCGTTCCTGAAATAAAGGTCGCGACTGAAAAATCCGTCCCGAAGTCAGAGGAAAAGGACGAAAAAGTGGAATCTGACACCCGGCTCACAGAATATTTTTCCGTTCAGAAAAAAACAGAAGATACGAAAACCCTTTCAAAAAAGAAAGATACCAGAGACGGAAAAACTGAATCCGAAATCAAAACGTATAAAAGCCCGATTGTTATTATGGCTGGTGAATGCTTGATTTATAGAATAAAATGGAACTCTGTAAATGTTGGCAAGCTCCTGCTCGCGTGTAAGAAAGAAAAAATGAATAATCAGGATGTCTATCATATCATGGGCATTACTGTGCCAGAGGGAATCTGGACAAAAGTTGGCAATGGTTATAACAGGTTCGATTCTTATATTGATAGTAAAAATAATCTTCCTTTTTATTATTACAACTACTCTGCGTCTTCTTCTGCATATCAAATTACAAAAAGCGTTATTGATCAGAAAACAAAAGCCCTCACATACGAGATAAAAAAGTATAAGGAAGGCAAACAATACGGTTATAAAACCGGTAAGGTAAATTTTGAAGGGATTGTATTCGACGGACTATCGGCTATCTACGCAATGAGGGGCATTGCCGGAGAAAGCATGGCGCCTTCAAAAATGCCAGTTGGAATTACAAAGATTACAGAAATTTACATATATTTTCTTAAAAGAGGAACCGACGATTTCGCTGTTGGAAACAGGCATTACTGGCTGATACAATCCGAAGCATCAGAAAACGAAGCCATTTTCAAGAAAGGAAAATTATTTATATCCATATCGGCCGACAATGAACGACTTCCATTACTTCTCAAAGGAAGAGTGCCGCTCGGAACAGCCACTGTGGAGCTTGTTTCACGAAGAGACCTTGAAGAAAATTTTTCAACCGATAGCAGGTTTCTTACCGAAATTCTAACCTCTGCTCTCTAACCCATGCGTCTGCTCTCCATTGAGTGTTCCACGATTTTCACTGGCATAGCGATAATGATGAATAATAGGGTTATTGCAAAAAAAATATGGAAAAGCAAGGATGCAAGCATGGAAATCCTGCCAGCGATTGATGAACTTCTTAAAAAAACAAAAATGAGTCCTGACATATTTGACTATTTCATTGTATCTTCAGGACCAGGATCCTGGACCGGAATAAGGTTGGGTTTCTCTGTCGCATACGGACTTTCTGCCGCAAATGAAAAAAAAATCTTAGGATTGAGCACCATTGAATCCATTGCATATAAATTTAGAAATTCTGGATCAGCAGGAGTGTTTTTGCCTTCCGCAGGAACTTCTGTTCATTATGGATTTTTCAAAAGTCCTTCATTACTTGGAAAAAAACATGGAAAATTGTTCACCTGCAATTTAGACCAATTGCGTTCACAATTGGAAAAAGCTTGCGTTATCGCTGGACCGGACGAAAAAATTCTTTCATTGTTCAAACCCGAAAAAACTGTAAGGAAAGTGCGACCATGCCCGGTCTTAAATGCAATTCTTGCTTTAGAAAGGATTAAAAACGCCGTCAGGCCAATAAACCAACCTTATTATGAAAAATAAGATACTTTACATTTTACCAAGCGAAGAGATCGGCGGAACAGAAAAAATGGTTATAGTGCTGGCAAAAGGCATATCAAAAGCAGGTTTCGAACCAGTCGTTTTGACCCTGCAACGAAGGGGCTTCTTTCATAAAATGCTTGATGCCAACCATTTAAGGAATTACTTTCTGGATGTGAAAAAAAAACCGTTACAGGCAATAGTCAGAACATTGTTTATTTTTCTTAAGGAGAAACCCCGCATTATGCACTCTTTCCTTTTTGCTGGAAATATGTTTGCCAGGTGCTTGAGAATTTTCTTCTGGATACCCCTTGTCTGTTCCCAGAGAAGCACTGACGACTGGAAAAAAGCAATCCACTGGAAAATTGAGAAATTTACGAGTTTTTTGTGTCCGCTCATAATATCTAATTCAAAGGCAGGAAAAAGGGTTCTGATTGAAAAAGCAGGCGTAAATCCGTATAAAATCAGGGTAATTCCCAATGGAATTGATCTCGAACAAATAAGAGAAAAACTGAAACTGGCAAAAACTTTTCATCATACAGAAATAATCGTCGGGTCTATTGGAAATTTGCGAAAAGCCAAAGGTTATAATGTGCTCATAGACGCGGCTGAAATAATCTGCAAAAAAAGAAAGGGCATAAGATTTGAAATACTGGGAAAAGGTCCTTTAGAATCACGTCTGAAAGAAAAAATCCAGAAGCTCAATCTTGTCGAATCTGTAAAACTTTATGGATTTGTGGAAGATGTGTATAATTATATGGTGAATTTTGATATCGTTGTCATACCTTCTATCTGGGAAGGCTTCCCGGTTGTGGCACTGGAAGCTATGGCATGTGGCAAACCGGTTATTGCGACAGATGCTGGAGATTTACCGGAGATTGTTGAAAACGGCAAAACAGGAATAATCGTGGAACATGGAAAACCAGAAGCGCTGGCAAACGCCATAATTTTATTGCTATCAAAACCAGAAATGCGACGGCAGATGGGAAACAACGCCTTAAAACGGGTCGAAAAATTTTCTTCCGACACAATGGTAAAAAAGTACTGTGAGATCTATAATTTTCTGCTTTCGGAAAGAAATGAAACAAAATTGGTGGTAAACTCATCATAAAAAATATGAAAGACAAGGATAACAAGAAAACCCCGCAGGTAATTTCAAAAAAACAGAAAAGGAAAAAGGAAATCCTTTCCTGGGTATGGGCGATTTTGTTTGTTTTAATTTTGAGACAGTTTTTTGTTCAGGCCTTTGTAATTCCGAGTGAATCAATGAAACCAACCCTCAAGATTCATGACAGGCTGTTAGCTAATAAGATCATCTATAAAATCAGGGAACCACGACGCTGGGAGGTCATAATATTTAAATATCCAGAAGATCCGAAAAAATATTTTGTGAAAAGACTTGCGGGACTGGGCGGAGAATCTGTGGTAATAAGAAATGGGCATATCTATGTAAATGGACAGGTTATGAACCAGCCTGAAAACGTTTCAACCCCTCTTTATTATTATGATGACAGCGACGGCTCTTACGGAGTTAATGAAGAAATAAAAATCCCTTCTGGAGCGTATTATGTTCTTGGAGATAACAGTATTAACAGCAAAGACAGCAGATACTGGGGGTTTGTGCCTTCAAAAAATCTGGTTGGGAAAGCCCTTTTTATCTACTGGCCGCCATGGAGAATGGGTTTTATAAGGTAATAAGCTATGACCGATAACAAAGAAAAAATCATCCACATTAAAGAGAAGGATTTCAGAAAGGTTGCAACTTTCAGAACAAGAGCAAAGCAACTTGAAAAAAGAGTCGCATCTTTAGAAAAAGAGCTTTCTGATTGGAAGGAAAGAACAAAGAAAGTGGCGGCTGATCTGGATAATATGAGAAAAAGGGTTGAAAAGGAAAAAATAGATTTTGCTGCGTTTTTACAGGCAACCTTTGCAGAAAAACTTCTTTTTTTTGATGAAATTTTTGAAAAAATCGTCAATGATGTGTGTTCTGATCCCGGAATTAGCAAAAACATCGCGGATGGTCTTCTTATGCTGAAAAAACAATCTTCATCATTGCTTGAATCTCTCGGTGTGAAAAAACTGGAAACAGTGGGGAGAAAGTTTGACCCGATGATACATGAAGCAGTAGAAATAGTTGAAACCGATGATAAACCAGAAGGAACGGTTGTTGAAGAAGTCCGTTCAGGATATATTATGAACGGAAAACTATTAAAACCTGCCCAGGTGAAGGTATCCAGTGGAAAAACTAACAGTACTGGCGCCGGCAAAAATTAATCTCTTTCTCGAGGTTACAGGAAAACGTCCGGATGGTTATCATAACATCTGTTCTCTTGTAGAAAAAATAAATCTTGTTGATGAAATAAAAATTTCCTTTTCTGAGACGACATCGGTGGAATTCGCCGGGCAATGGACAGTACCTGAAGAAAACACCGTCACAAAAACACTCAAAGAACTTTCATCACTTTTTCCGAACGCAGCGAAAAAGAACCCATTAAAAATAGTTGTAAACAAAAAAATTCCACCAGGAAGCGGACTCGGCGGGGCAAGCAGCGATGCCGCATCCATTTTGAAAATATGCAACAAGATGTGGAATATTGGACTGGATGAAAAAAATCTGGTTGAAGTTGCTGCCCGCATAGGTTCGGATGTTCCTCTATTCTTATATGAAGGTCCATGCATAATAGAAGGGAGAGGCGATGTTGTATATCCTTTGGAAGAATTCCCATCTCTTATGTTTGAGTTATTTGTGCCTGCATTTCAAATTTCGACAAAAAAAGTATATGAAAATGTTGCTGCTGAACATATATCTGATTTGACACAAGCCCGCTCACAGATTAAAATTCTTCTGGACCTGTGGAGAAATTTGGACACAGAAAAAATGGAAAAATTTTTGTTCAACAAATTAGAGGAGGTGACGCTGAGGATTAACAAAGAAATAGCGCGGATCATTCAAGTTCTCGAAATAAGTTCAGGAAAAAAGTTTATCCTTACTGGCTCCGGGGGAGGTGTTTATGCTATAGGAAAAAAGGATGAGCATATTTCGATTAATTCGCCGGAAATAATCCGGCTCTGTCGACGCTACAGAACCGAAAGTTATCGCACAAGCGCGCAAAAGGAGGAACAACATGGAAATAACTGAAACAAGAATATCGCCAATCAACAAACCGAATAGTAGATTACGCGCATACGCCTCTGTGACATTTGACAATTCTTTTGTCATCCGCGAAATCCGGGTCATTGAAGGTAAAAATGGCCTTTTTATAGCCATGCCCAGCAGGAAGATGCAAAAACCGTGTCCCAGATGCAATTTCAAGAATCCCGTAACAAACAAATACTGCGGACAATGCGGCGCGGAAATAAAGACGGCGGAGCAAAAAAATCAGAAGACAGGGGCGCAGCAGCATAAGGACATTGCTCATCCAATAAACACTCAATTCCGGGATTATCTGCAGAAAAAAATTGTTGAACAATATAATCAGCAAAAACAAAGCGACACCACCGGAAAAGAGAGTACAGGAAATTAACGACATATTTTGCCCGGTGGTGTAACGGTAACACACCGGCCTTTGGAGCCGTGGTTCGAGGTTCAAATCCTCGCCGGGCAGCATTTCATAAAAAAATGGATGTTCAAACAACGGCAATAATACTGGCTGCCGGATACGGCAAAAGGCTTGGCGGGGAAAATCAAAAGACATTGATGCGAATACTTGGCAAACCAATGTTGGTCCATCTTATTGGCACACTAAAACAATGCGATCTCGCAAAAATCATTGTTGTAATCGGATTTCAAAAGGAGAAAGTGATTGAAGAATTAAAAAATGAAGATGTAACTTTTGTCGAACAGACGCAACTTCTGGGCACAGGACACGCGGTAATGATGACTGAGGCTGTTCTTTCAAATTTCTCAGGAAATGTGTTTGTTCTTTGCGGGGATGTCCCTTTTTTAACAGCTGATACATTAAAAGCTCTACGGCAGACGCATAGGAACCTTCGCGCCCATTGCACACTTCTCACCGCAATAATTGATAATCCGTACGGGTACGGCAGAATAATAAGAAATAATTCAGGCGAAATAATAAGAATTGTTGAACAGGCGAACGCAAACGAGAAAGAAAAACAAATCAAGGAAATCAATGCTGGCGTTTATATATTTGTAAAAGACGCTCTTTTCGAAGCCCTCGCACAAATAAAACCAGACCCGGTAAAAAAAGAATACTATCTGACCGATGTTATAGGAAATTTCGTATCGACCGGAAAAAAAGTGGCGTCATGGACAACCCCTGCGCCAGAGGAAACAATAGGCATAAACACTCCGGAAGACCTGAAAAGAGCCGAACAATATTTTTTAAGTCTGAGGAGAAAAATATGAATAATTGTTTGATTTTTACAGGCAACTCGAATAAACCCCTTGCCGAAAAGATATGCAAATTTCTTGAAAAACCTCTGGGACAGATTGAAGTTTCAAGATTCAATGATGGCGAAATATCCGTCAAGATTGAGGAAAATGTCAGGGGAAAAGATGTTTTTATTATCCAGCCCACCTGTTCACCAGTGAATGAAAACATAATGGAACTGCTTGTTATGCTTGATGCTTTCAGAAGGGCGTCTCCGCAAAGAATAACCGCAGTTGTGCCTTATTATGGATATGCCCGTCAGGACAGAAAAGAGAGGCCAAGAGTTCCAATTACCGCAAAACTTATCGCAAATCTTCTGGTGGCTGCAGGCGCACAGAGAATACTTACAATGGACCTTCACGCTCCTCAAATACAGGGTTTTTTTGATATTCCTGTCGATCATCTCTTTGCCGCGCCTGTGATCATAAATTATTTGAAAAGCAAGAGTATGAAGAACCCTGTAATCGCGGCGCCTGATGTCGGAAGCGTAAAGATGGCTAGAGCGTTTGCAAAAAGGATCAATTCTCGTCTCGTGATAGTTGACAAAAGAAGAGATGGTCCGGACTCAGTTGAAGCGACCCATCTTATCGGCGAAGTGGACGGATGCGAGGTAATCATTGTAGATGACCTTATCTCAACAGGAAGCACGGTGATAGAAGCAACCCGGGTGCTTCTTGAAAATGGCGCCTCGAGGGTGCTTGTGAGCTGCACTCATCCAGTTCTTTCAGGGCACGCGGTACCAAAACTTACAGAATCAGACATCTCAGAAATTATTATAACTGATACAATTCCTCATCCTCAACTTCCTGAAAAATTTATTGTTCTTTCAGTCGCAGAACTGCTCGGAGAAGCCATCAGGAGGATACACGAAGAAACCTCTGTAAGTTCTCTTTTTATTTAGAATCAACCCATTGCGGGTTTTTTTCTGTGATTTGCCCTTTTTGATCGCCATCTGAGTTTTCTTTTCTTTCTTCTCATTTTTCCTTCTTTGCGTTATTGTTCAGGATTCTGGCTTTTATTATACAGCAAAAAATATTTGTCGGTCAACATGACAGAATTCTCCCGCTTACCGATCGATATTTTCAACTTTTCGTTTCTTCAGGTATAATTCTTAATAGTCAAGAAGGAGGAATCATTGAAGTATCTTATTACTGGCGGAGCGGGCTTCATCGGATCGCATCTTGTAGATGCTCTCATTTCAGATTCTGGTAATGATATAACAGTTATTGATGATCTCTCTACAGGTTCAATTGAAAACATAGTCCATCATTTGAAAAACAGAAGATTCCACCTTTTCATTGATAGCATCCTTAATAAATATATCGTTGAACAATTGTGTTCTCAGACAGATTTCGTTTTTCACCTTGCAGCTGCCGTTGGAGTCAAAACTGTTCTGGAAAAGCCTCTCGAATCGATTGAAATAAATATACAGGGTTCAAAAAATGTCTTTGAATCCGCTTCAAGATATAACAAAAAGGTTCTTTTTACATCAACATCAGAGATTTATGGAAAAAACGAAAAAGTTCCTTTTAATGAGGAAGATGATATTATTATTGGAAGCCCTTCAAGAAAAAGATGGGGATACGCATGCAGCAAAGCCCTTGATGAGTTTCTCGGGCTTGCTTTCGCAGAAAAAATGAATTTGAATATCATAATTGTACGACTTTTTAATACTGTGGGGCCCAGACAGACAGAAAGGTATGGAATGGTTCTTCCCCGATTCATAAAACAGGCGCTGACAAACCAGCCAATAACAATCTTCGGAAACGGTGGTCAAACAAGATGTTTCACCCATGTACAGGATGTTGTGACGGCACTTTTAAAATTGTCGCGCCTGCCTGAAGCAAACTGTCAGATTATCAATGTTGGCAGTACTGAAGAAATTTCCATTCTGAATCTCGCCCGGATTGTTAAGAAAATCACAAAAAGCAGTTCAGAGATTGTTTTTGTTAAACCTGATACAGTTTACAAAAATGGCTTTGAGGATATGAATAGAAGGGTGCCAGATATCACGAAACTGAAAAAACTAACAGGTTTTGTGCCATCCAGCACAATTGATAAAATCATAAAGGACACTATTGACTGTATTGGTTCTTCCAGATGAAATATAGAAAACTCATAATCCTCGCTATACTTTTCACAGGATTTGCACTTAGAATATTCACGCTGATACAGATATCTTCAACAACATTTTACAATCCTGTTCTTATGGACAAACACGATCAGAAAACATTCCATTTATGGGCCCAATCTATTATAAAACACCCGGTTTATGTCGATGGCCAGGCATTCTATATGGCTCCTCTTTATCCGTATTTTCTGGCAATTTTGTATGCTATTTCTGGAGGAAGCGTTTTTTTTGCGGGTCTTATCCAGGGACTGCTGGATACTTTTGTAATATTCCTTATCTACCTGCTCGGCAGAAAAATTAAGGATGAAGATACAGGTATTATTGCAGCATTTTTCTATGCGTTTTATCAGACAGTCATTCTTTACTCTATTACGATTTTGAGCGATGGACTTATCATTTTTTTGAATATTCTCCTTATATTTGCTATTTACAGAGCGCTTGAAACAAAAAGACGTTCGTCCTGGTTTTTCAGTGGAGTAATTCTCGGATTTGCCGCGCTTGCAAAACCTACGATTCTTGCATTTATCCCTTTTATCATCATCGGTCTATGGTTATGGCCTGAAAGCCAGCTTGTCGTTCCATTAGAAAAGAAAACCAGATTAATACATCTGGTTAAGGCGCTTGCGCTCGGCGCTATTGGTTGCGCTATGATAATGCTTCCCGTGACGATGAGAAACCTGGTGGTAAGCGGAAAATTCGTATTGATATGCACAAATGGACCGGTAAACTGGCAGATTGGAAACAGTTCTGATTCAGTCGGGCTTTTCTGTTATCCGAAAGGGTCCCTTTTACATCCTTTGGAATTTGATTTCTGGAAACTATTCTTCAAGAAATTTCTTCTTTTCTTTAACAGTTATGAATGGCCACAGAACCTCAGCATTTATATCGCCAGGGAAATCATTCCGGCTTTGAAATTCGCTTTTGTAAGGTTTGGATTTATCGTTTCTCTTGGCATTGTGGGAATTTTCCTTTCGGCAAGAAATAGAAAAAATTTCCTTTTTGTTTCATTTACAATAGTTCAGATTATGTGGGTTATTATGTTTTTCATCACTGACCGTTACAGATTTCCGGCCGTTGCATGTTTGACAGTTACGGCAGGATTCTTGATAAAACAATCTATAGATGAAATTAGAGCAAGAAAATTTCTGCGTCCAGCTGCATGGCTTATTCTGGCCGGCCTGTGGGCATATATATCTGGATGGGAACCCGGACAATCGTTTGCTGATATGTACTGGAGAATATTTGCAAAACTGAGCAAAGCAAATATTGTGTATAATTTGCAAATAAACAATAACGACCTTGCTGAAAAAATAGCAAAAGATTACGAAAAACTTCTTCCGCAGGACCCTGACAGTCATTTTTTCCTTGCCTGTGCCTATGCGCAAAAGGGCAATATGATTGATGCAGAAAAAGAACTTGTCAAAACTCTGGAGTTGAAATCCGACCATCATTACGCAAAAAAATTTCTGGACGAAATAAGAAAAATCCGTCCTTCAAATTGATATCCTGGACCCATGCGGTATAATATTTTGTAATTCTTCAAGAGCGAAAAGGGGAGAAAAAATGAAGTGGACCTGTTCTTTTATTTTTACATCGAGAAAACCGCCGGCAGACGCTGAAACAGTAAGCCAGAAATTGATGCATCAGGCAGGAATGATAGATAAACTTGTTTCCGGAGTTTATTCTTATCTGCCCCATGGTCTGAAGGTCTTGCAAAAGGTCTCGGATATAATAAGGGAAGAAATGAATAAATCAGGAGCTATTGAAATCCTGATGCCAGCTCTTCAACCCGCATCTTTATGGAAAGAATCAAAAAGATACGGAAAAATGGGGAAAGATATGATTGTTTTCAAAGATCGTCATAATCGCGAAATGCTTCTTGGCCCAACCCACGAAGAAGTCGTTTCAGATATCGTAAGAAAGTATGTGAAAAGCTGGAAAAACCTGCCAGTGATGCTTTATCAGATTCAGACAAAATACAGGGATGAAATCAGACCAAGGTTTGGAATCATCAGATCAAGAGAGTTTCTTATGAAGGATTGTTACAGCTTTGACAGAACAGACCTGGAGTCAGAACAGTCCTATTTTAAGATGAAACAAGCATACATAAAAATTTTTGAAAGGTGCGGACTTGCCGTCACAATTCAAACAGCGGATTCAGGCGTTATTGGCGGAAAGTTTTCAGAGGAATTTGTAGCCACGGGAGATTGCGCGGAACTTGAAATAGGCCACATCTTCAAACTCGGCACTGATTATTCAGAAAAACTGCATATTGTGTATGTCGATAAGGACGGAAATGAAAAACCTGCGGTGATGGGCTGTTATGGAATAGGTGTCAGCAGGATTGTTGCAGCAATCATTGAAGGAAACCATGATGAAAAAGGCATCATATGGCCAGTTTCAGTCGCGCCTTTTATCGTTACGATTATTCCCGTGAATATGTCAGACAGCAATATGGTCGAGATCGCAAACAAAATGTACGATGAACTCCAATCAGCACGGATTGATATTCTTCTGGATGACAGAGAAGAATCCGCCGGGGTTAAATTTGCTGACGCAGATCTTATTGGAATTCCTTACAGGATCATTCTGGGAAGAAAACTTTCTGAAGGGAAAGTGGAAATATTAGAAAGGAAAACAAAAAAATCACACGATATCGCAATAGAAAATGTGAAACAATTCCTTATTTCCGCTTTGAAAAATCCTGCATGAAAAATATATCAGTGATCATAAAATCAGGATTGACGCCAGCAAGGGATAGAATCAAGATTTTCTTTATTGTCGCCTGCTCAACTCTATTTTTGATAAAAACCTTTGAGTACACAAGCAAAAAAGTAAATGAACAAACACTGATGTTATCCCTGCTTGCAATACTTATGGTTGAAAATTTTCTTACATGTGGCGTTTATGGGTCACTGAAAAAAACGATTTCGGGAATAAAATTCACACATAAAATTTTTATCTCCAGCGCGCTTAAATTTTTCATCAGGTTTCTTTTAATAAAGATGTTGTTTATCATTTTTGTGATTTTTTTTGCAGGCCTGCTTTTAATTGTTGTCGAAGCAGCAGGAAAACTTTCATTACCTGCGGCAGCAAGCATTGCGTTTTTATGGCTGGTCTGGCTTGCCATTCCTGCGTATTATTTTGTTCTATCCCTTTTTGCTCCGGTAGTGCTATTCAGCCAGGATACAGAAATATTTCAGTCAATCAAAATGGGCATTATTTTTACCAGGAAATTTCTGAATGAAATAATAGTAATTGCTTTCTTTTATTTTTTTTCAATCGGGCTGCTTGTATATTTACCAGAAAAACTGTATAATTTTGAGTCAACTGCATGGACGATTTACAAAAGTATTACCGCGAGCATTTTTGAAGTTGGATTTATCAGTTCTTTGTTCTTATTTTATGAAAAGGAGCGCAATCATGAAAGAAATGTTTGAGATCAGATGGCATGGACGCGGCGGACAGGGAGCAAAAACTGCAGCGCTGCTGTTCGGAGACGCCGCCTGTTCAACCGGAAAACATATACAGGCATTCCCGGAATACGGCCCTGAAAGAATGGGCGCTCCAGTGGTTTCATTCAACAGGATAAGCTCAAAGCCGATAAGGACGCACGGACCCATATCAAACCCGGATGTTGTGATTGTGCTTGATGTGTCACTTATCGAACAGGTTGATGTCACATCCGGCCTGGACCCTGAAAAAGGGATTATTCTTCTTAACTCATCCAGGGACCCGGAAGAATTTGCCAGAAAACTGAATTTTAAAGGTCGCGTCTGCACTGTGGACGCATCAAAAATATCCATTGAGACAATTGGAAGGGAAATTCCCAACACTCCAATGATGGGCGCTTTGATTAAAATCACAGGCATCCTGGACATTAATGCTGTCCTGGAGGACATAAAACACAAACTTGAACTGAAATTCAGAAACAAGCCAGAGGTAATAGAAGGGAATCTCAAAGCAGTCCAGAAGGCATATGATCAGGTGAAAACATTGAACTGAGGAGGTCATCGTGGAAGAAAAAAAATTGTCCTGGAAAGAACTCCCCGAATGCGATGTCCTTGAAGCAGGCACATCAAAAAACTTCAAGACAGGAAACTGGAGAAGCGTAAAACCTGTGCATATCCCAGAAAAATGCATTAATTGTCTTATCTGCTGGGTTTATTGTCCGGATAGCGCGATAAAAACAAAAGACGGGAAATTTCTCGAATTTGACTATGATTATTGCAAGGGATGTGGAATATGCGCTTATGAATGTCCCAAGGATGCCATAGTGATGGAGCCAGAGAAAAAATGAAGAAAACAAAACTTGTTTTCTGGTTGATAGGCGTTCTTATCCTTTCGGGCTGGATCGCCTTTTTTATTCAGCACATTAATTCCACAAAACAGATCGCTCAACTTCAATCTCGCGTTCAGCAGCTTGATTCGCAGGTTAAATCAATCGGAGGGCTTACAAAAAATCTCGACCAGACAATTGCTGAGATTGACAGAATGATTTCCGAATTTGAGAAACTTAAGGAAAGCTTGAGTCAAACGCGCGAGAAAATTGAAAAGGCAAGTAGAACAGAGTGATCGCCAGATCTTATTAAAAAGTCCGGTTTTGGATAAGAACAAGTCAATCTCTATTCTGGTTCCAATTGTTAATATTTGCATTCGATCCCTGCTCATTTGTGAAAAGGAGCAAAAGGAGAACATACAAGGGATGCTTATTTTTTTGAAGGCGAGCTGTCATAAGTTAAATTCTTTTTCTTATTTCATTAACGGCTATAGCCCCATCATTCACAGCAGAAACGATTTGTTTCAAAGAACCACTTCTTATGTCTCCGCAGGCATAAATGCCATCTACGGAACTTTTAAGATGCGCGTCTGTTTTCACATAACCCGAACTATCAAGAGCCACATCAGAAGGCAAAAAATCAAATGATGGCTTGAAACCAGCAAAAATAAAAACACCGTCTGTCTCAATCTCTTTGATTCCTGATTCTGTTTTAACAACAATAGACCTGACAGAATTTTCCCCATTTATCTCTACAGGAATCCCTTTAATAATGGACACGCCAAAAATATCTTTTTCAACCACACCTGGCTTGCGCAGCCATACAACAGAAGAAAAACTTTTGAGATAGTTTATGTCAGCTTCCACATGTTTACCTTCACCAATCACTACGACCTTTCTATTTTTGAAAAATGCACCATCACATATCGCACAGTATGAAACACCTCTTCCAGAAAACTCGTCTTCGCCCTTAATTCCAAGTTTTGACGGCACTGATCCTGAAGCAACAATCACAAACCTGACATCGTAAATGTTTTCTCCAGCATAAACCTTGAAAATCCCTTCCTGCTTTTTTATTTTGCGCACATTCTGGAATGTAAAATTTACATTCAATTTTGTGGCATGATTGTAAAACCTTTCAGCAAGCTCGGGTCCGGATATGCCGCCTGGAAAACCTGGATAGTTTTCAATTTTTTCAATCCAGACAAGCTTTCCGCCCGGATACATCCTCTCCAGCACAACAAAAGAAATATTTGCTCTCGCGGCATAAATAGCCGCGGAAATGCCAGCAGGTCCAGAACCAATAATAACAAGGTCCATTCTTTACCCCCTTGAAAGAAGATAAAAGGAAAACAAAAGAAGAATAACACCGGCAAACATTCTCACAATTTTTGCATGAAGCATCATAAATGATTGCGATTTCCTGTACGAAGAAAAAAATGTGGCAAAAACAAAAAACGGAATTGATAAACCGATGGAATAAAAAAGAAGCATTAAAACGCCCTTTGCAACGGTCTCCTGTGTTGAAGCCATAGTGAGAATTGCTCCAAGAACAGGACCAACACACGGAGTCCAGGAAATCCCGAGTGCTGCTCCAAAAACAATTGCGCCAGAGCCAGACGGTTTTCTCCTGAATTCAGGAGAAAACCCTTTGTGGATAGAAAACAGGTGTGTAAGTTCCAGAGTCTCAAGACTGAAAACAAGCATTATTATTCCAGCCAGCATTCTAAAATACTTAAGGTGAAATGCGAGAAACCTGCCAAGAGATGTGGCTGAGGCGCCGAGCACAACAAAAACAAGAGTGAAACCAGCACAAAAAAGTAAAATTGATGAAACAAGAGATTTTTTTTTATCTTTGATTCGGTCCAGAGTTGAACCGAGAATGAAAGAAAAATATGCCGGAACCAGAGGCAGAATGCACGGCGAGAAAAAAGAGAAAATGCCAGCCAGAAAACTTACAAGAAAACCCGCATACAATCCTGACGCAAAGTTTTCAAGTGTCTCTATCATAATATCTTATACAACACTGGTTAAAAAACTGCGAGACCTCGTCGCGGAATTTTTCCATCTCCTCTCTGGAAAACGGTTTCCCACCATCAAAATCTCTTACACCGATTTTTCTGTATTGTTGAAGTACATATTTTTTTGCGCCATTCAATTCCATTGCTACCCGTTTGATATTTTCAAGAGTATGTAATGTGCGGACAAGCGTTGTTCTGAACTCATAGTCAATACTGGAACCTATCAAAATTTTCGCGGAAGAAAGAATATTCCCGAGCATCCTATCGTCAACTGGAACTCCGCATGTTCTTGAGTAAATTTCTGGTTCGAACGCATTTTTAATATCCATAGCCACAGCATCTATCAAAGAATTATCTATCAGATACTTCAATTTATGCGGAAAAGTACCATTTGTGTCAACCTTTACTGCAATGCTCATCTGTTTAACTTCTTTTATCATTTCTAATAGAAAATCAGAAATAAAAGGCTCGCCCCCTGTTATAACAAGTCCGTCAATAAAATCTTTATTGTCAGCGAGATAGCTCTTTATCATATCCCAATCGATATCTTCAATAATTCGATGCTCTTTGACAAGCTGCCAGTTCTGACAGAACGGACACATCATATTGCAGCCTGGCAAAAAAACAACAGAAGAAATCTTTGCGTCCCAGTCGCAAAAGGAATTTTTCACCCATCCTTTGATTGAATATTTCATTCTGGAATAAAAATCAAAATTGTTCTTTCTTGTAAATTAACCGCAAATGATAGAAAATCTTTGTGGAAACCGCTTTTGGAACCCTGCAACACTTTTTTTTATAATAAGTCCTTGATAATGTTACGGTTTTTTTCATTGTGTGAAAAAAAACCAGGCAATCCTGGCAGAGAGAAAGATGTTCTTCAAGAACATCAATTAGATCCTGATCAAGTTCTCTGTCTATGTACAGGGATATCAATTCAAGATATTTTTCACATTTCACAGGTTTGCCCCCTGTTTTACACCTGGCTGAAAATAAGAAGAAAGCTTATCTCTTAAGAATACTCTGCTTCTATGCACCCTTGATTTCACGGCAGGAACTGATAGATTAAGCATTTTGCTGATTTCCTCAGTCGAAAAACCTTCAATATCATGAAGCACAAAGATTGTTTTATATTTACCGGGAAGAGCATTAATGGATTTTTCTATGAGAAGCTTCAATTCCTGGTTTCTCAGATGAGCGCCGGGGTCATTGGACCAATCTGACATACCCAGAGAAAATTCTTCCCTGCTTGAATCGCTCCTTTCTGTTTCGAACCTTACAAGGGGAATTTTCTTTTTTCTCATCTTCATAAAAGCGTTGTTTGTCGCTATCCTGTAAAGCCATGTTGAAAAAGCGGATTTACCCTCAAATTTAGGAAGCGCGTAATAAGCATTAATAAAAGTTTCCTGAAGAAGATCTGCGGCATCTTCTTTGTTTCCAAGAAGCTTTAATCCGAGATTGTAAATTTTGGCCTGGTTTCTTTTCACCAGTTCTTCAAAAGCAGCGTTATCCCGGCTTTTTGCCCTTTCTATCAGTTCGTTTTCTTTCAGTAAGGCAAGCGCCTTTGATGAACTTTGTTCCATAGATTAATTATACCAGAATGTACAAACTAACTCCAGAAACAGATTTATCGTCTTACCAAAACAGCAATTCCCGCAAATAAAAGCACAATTGAAAAGATTTTTCTCAATTTCCGATTGTCTGTGCGCAAACTTATTTTAGACCCGGCCATCGCCGTAAAAACAGCAACAAAACCTGCAATCACTCCCATACGAAAATCAACAAGTCCATGGTGAATATATCCTGCGACTCCCGAGAGAGAATTAAACATCACCACAGATAATGTGGTGCCTATACAAATCTTTATCGGCAAGCCAATCCACAAATGAAGAAGAGGAACAAGAACAATTGCTCCACCAACTCCACCCATACCTGAAATAAGTCCTCCGATAAAACCAATCAGTGTGAGATTGACTGGCGAAGATCTTATTTGAGTGGAACAATTCTGGTCATCGTTTGTTCTTTCCTTCCACATATTAATAAATAGAAAGATTGTAAGACACACAAAAAAAATCTTCACTGCGATATCCGGAAGTTTAACTGTTATTAAACTCCCGTATTGCGCCCCAGTAATGCCTGAAATAATTAGAAAACCGGTCATTTTGAAGTTTACCTGGCCTGCTTTCATATGAGAAATGAAAGCAGAAACAGAAGAAACCAGTATAACAAGCAAACTTGTGCCAATGGCTTTTTTTATGGACCCTAACATAAAGTAAAACACTGGAACATAAATAGTGCCGCCGCCCATACCGGTCAATCCGCAAATAAACCCTGCGATTAATCCGGCAACAAAAGATTCAAGGATAGATATTAATTCCATTTTTTAATACTTGATTGGTTCACGCCACAGCATAATGTCAAGTTTGTTGTTGTCGACAGGGCAGGGACCTGTGGGTGTTACCCAGCTTCGATTACTCCATGTTCCACAATCAAATTTAACATCCTGACGCGCAAGCTCAACAGGACAGGCGTTGTAAAGTTTGTGATAACCTTCATATGTCTGACAGCCATCTGAAACCCTGCCGCATTTTTCACATACAAATTTAGGAACTATACCGGCGCCATATTTTGCAGAATATCCATCAAATTTAACTTTTCCGCCGCAGTTGATGCATGTGTAACCTTCAAATTTCGTAAAATTCATCTTGATTAGCCTTGCTTTTATTACATCCTGTCCGAATTCATCCCTGTACGCGACAGGAAGAATAATCATCTTGGGCAGCGTAATATTATGCCTTTCAATTTGTTCATAAAACTTAAGCAACCCGTACCTCACGGAAGGAGCAAACCTTGCCTGGTCTATCTCCTGACCCATCTTTACTGAAGAAGTCATAATGACCAGTATGCTCGCGGCAGCAACAAACCCGTTTATTGTGCCGAATAGTCCACCAAAAATTCTGTCAATAGCTGGTTTTATTTCAACCTTTCTCCTGACTGATTCAAGCAAAAGAATAAAAGCGAGGCAGAAAAATACGCTTGAAAGGACGAAAAAAATGAGTTCAACAGAAGTCCCGGTTATTCCAAATTTCGCAAAAAGTTTTACAGGCGCAGGATAAACAAATGAGCCAATAACAATACCGGAGGCAATTCCGCAGATGTCTATCATTGTACCAAGAAAACCACGTCCGGCTCCGCCTAAAATGCCTCCCAGCACAAACATTATAACGATAACATCAAGTCCGCCAAACACTGAAATATGATAACATTTTTCAGGAAAGAAAAAAACGGCAGGGCCTATTTCTTATCCAGTTTTCTCCAGTTATATTGCTTGCTGAAATCAACCTTCTTATATTCCTGTCGTATCTGCTCCCTGCGTTGCTTCATGGTTTGATATTCTTCATTATCCTTCAACTTTTCCTCTATTTTTTCTCTTAATTGTTGCTGAAGTTGCCTTATTTGTTCAGCCAGTTGTTTCAACTCCTGATCCTGCTGAATAACATTTCTTTCAATATCAAACATCTTTTTCTGCAGTTCAAGAAGTTCTTTCACCCTGCCAGCAATTTCAGACGCTTCTGACGCAGGTTTTTCAATAGAAGTTTGTTGCTGAGATGTTCTTAATAAAGGACCTTCTCCGGCATAGACACAACTAATAACAATTCCAAAAATTCCTGTTATCGCGATCGCTTTTTTCATTTTTTCACCTGGTATAATAAATTATATCCAATCCTTTGCTTTGTCAATTTTTAGACGAATAATAAACTGTGCGGTTTACGATGCCAGTTTTTCAATACAAAACCGATAACCTGTCTCACTGATAAAAGGAAAAGCTTTGCTGTTATATATTCAATGGCTTGATTTCTCGTAAGAATCAGGTATAATTTGTGGCATTATGAAAAAGAAACTCTTTATCTTTGACCTTGACGGAACTTTGATTGACGCTTACATTTCGATATGGGAAACCCTTTTGCATACGCTGAAGACACTCGGGTATCCACCTGTTGATTTCCAGACAGCAAAAAGAGCGGTTGGGCATGGTGATAAGAATTACATACCTCGTTTTTTCAAACCTGATGATGTGGACAAAGCATCAAAAATTTATAGAGAATATCATCTGAAATCCCTGAATGGAAAAGCAAAGCTTCTTCCTGGAGCAAAAGATTTGCTTGAAGTGCTTAAACAAACACAAAGAAACATCGCAGTGGCTTCAAACAGACCATCTGAATCAGGGATACTTCTGGTAAGAAATCTCGGTATAGAACATTTTTTTGATAAAATGATGTTTGGCGACCAGGTAACCAACCAGAAACCCGACCCTGAAATATTGATTAAGATACTTGTCTATTTTAAGATTGATAGAGAAAATGCTATCTTTGTCGGAGATATGGATATAGATGCGGCTACGGGTAAAAAAGCAGGCATAGATACATTTGTTGTTTCAACTGGTTCTTCAACCATAGAAGAACTGAAAACAAGCAATCCTTCAAGGATCTGCAATTCTCTCTTTGAAATTTTAGAAATGCTAAAACAGGGACTGCTTTGAAAAGAGGCCAGGACCGGATTTGAACCGGTGAATAACGGTTTTGCAGACCGTTGCCTTACCGCTTGGCTACCTGGCCATAAAAAAATTATACTTTTTTTTAGAAACACGGTCAAAAACAGCAATCCTGTCGTAGCAATCCCCCGCTCTTTACGAAAAATGGAAGAATTCAGTAAGAATGGAGAATTTAACAGAAAAAATTAACCTGAAAGCGCAGTTTTTCTTGACATAGATTAAGCAAAAAAATAAAATTGATAGGCAGATTAATCTTTCAGGAGGAATGAAATGAAAAAATTTATGTTTATTTTGGTTCTATTGTGTTTTGCCGTTATCTTATCAGCGCAAACAGACAAAAGTAAGGTTGTTTTGAAAATAGGGAAACAGAATTTTACGCTTAATGATTTTGAAGAAAACCTCAGCCAGATGAGAATAAATTTTGCGAATCTAAACCCTGATATGAAAAAAAGAACCCTGGATCAGTTTGTAAGAGAAAAGGTTTTTCTCACTGCGGCCAGAGATGCAGACACGAAACTGACAGAAGAACAGAAAAAAAACATTGAAAGATTAAAAACAATGTACATAATAACCAACTATGTCTCGACACTTCTTCAGGAACACCCTGTCACGGACACAGAATTAAAGGCAATGTATGAAAAAAATCCACAGCAATATCAAACCCCGGAAAAAAGGAAGTTGCGACATATAATTGTGTCGGATGAAGCAAAGGCAAAAGAAATCCTTGAACAATTAAAAAAAGGCGCCAGCTTTGAAGAAATTGCAAGCAATAACAATTCAGATGCCACAAAACAAAGAGGAGGAGACCTTGGCTGGGGACAGAAAGGCATCTACGTAAAGGAATTTGAAGATGTCGCTTTTGCGCTAAAAAAAGGTGAAACGAGCGGCATCGTCAAAACTCAGTTTGGCTATCATATAATAAGGGTCGATGATATTACGCCTTGTAGCCAAAAATCATTTGCAGAGGTTTCCCAGGAAATAAAAAGGAAGCTTGAGCAGGAAAGAATAATGGATTTTGAACAACAACTTAGAAATAAATACAGGGTTGAAGTTGATTATTCTGTCATAGAAAATAAAAAGTAGGTATCATAGTATTCTTTTAACGTCGGCTTCCCTGATGGAGAAAAAGGTTAAAGTTGAATCCGGTATCAAAACTGAGCACCAAAATCTGAATGATCGCTTTTACCTTTCTCCTTAAAGGATTTTCAGCCCTTTGCGCTCAGGTTCTTCTCCTGAGAGAGTTTTTCATTATCCTTGCCGGGAACGAACTCTGTTCTGGCGCATATTTTGCAATCTGGCTCTTAGCAGGAGCGCTGGGCAGTTTCATCGCGAGATACACAAGAAAACGCCTGACACTGTTTTTTTTCACTCTCATCGTATTTGAAGGATTCTGGCTCTTATTTTCTCTTGCTTTGATACGGTCATACCACAGTATTTTTGGTCTTTTTCCCGGTCAAATTATGGGTATTTCGCAGGCAATCTTGCTGATATTCATAACCGCAGGGATTTTTAGTTTAAGTCAGGGCATAAGGTTTGTCTCTGGAGCTAATCTGATGCGCGCCGCAGCAGGTCAAAATAGCTCTGCAGGACTGTTTTATGGCTGGGAGGCAGCAGGAGCGCTTGCGGGAGGAATTGTTTTTGCCTTTCTTATTCAGAAATATACGGATCCCTTTCAAACAGCGGCTTTTATTGCAATAATCAATATGATATCTTTTCTGCCGGTTTTTTCGTTTCAAAAAAGAAAATCACTGATTTTTTCGTATGTTGCGTTATTATTTTTGGCTTCCTTTTTCTTCTTTTTTCCACAACAGGGTTTATACTCGCGATTGAATGTAATTTCCCTGATGAAACAATGGCAAGCTAAAAATCCGCCTGTATATTATGCCAATACGCACTACGGAAATATATCTGTTTTTGAAAATAACCAGCAACTTTCGTTTATGCTGGATGGTCAACTTTTCTTTACCGCGCCTCATCCTGATCTTGAATGGATAGAAAGTATAACCCATTTCCCGCTTCTTTATGCTAATAAAACAGAAAGAATCCTTATAATAGGCGCTGGAATAAAAGGAATTATTCCTGAAATAATGAAATACAAAGTCCAGAGTATTGATTGCGTTGAAACAAATCCTGAGATTGTTCAGGTTATTAAAAAATTCTCACCTTCTCACCTTCAGTTTTTTGACAATGATAAAATCAACATAATTGAAGACGACGCCATACGGTTGCTGAGAAAAACCAGAAAACGCTGGAATGTCATCATTGTGGATGCCGGCATTCCTTTTTCGCTGAAAACCGCCAGATTTTACACAAAAGAGTTTTTTGAACTGGCTAAAAGCCATCTTTCAGAGCAGGGAATACTGTATATCGGAATTGAGGGTTCCCCTGAATATATGTCTGACCCGCTTGTAGATGTTCATAAAATTACGCATTCAACGCTTGGCTCTGTATTTCCTTCTGTTTCAATTGTCCCGGGTTATCTAACTGGATATTGCGCCGCAAAAGCAATAAACCCACCTGAAATGTCTGACGAATTATTAGCCCTGAGAAAAAAAGAAAAGGGTATATCCACAACAGTTATTACTGAATTTTATCTGAAAGACAGGCTTGACAATGAAAAGAAGCGACACTTCTTAAAGATGATAGAATCAGGGAAGGAATTTAAAAATTCAGTAAACAGGCCATTTATTATCATACCTGCAATTAGATACTGGATTTTTCTGTCCTCAGGTGAATTGAGAAATATAAAAAAGCCAATTTTTCTGACAACCTTAATTATTCTTTTTGCAATCTCTGTTGTTTTCTTGTCCGGTATAAAAAAAAATACACGGATTCTTGAATTCACTGTTTTCTCAACAGGTTTCCTTTCTATTGCGTGGGAACTCGTTTTTCTATTTTTGTTTCAGATGTATTTTGGTTCTTTGTATTTCTATCTCAGTGTGCTAACAGGAACGTTTATGTCAGGTATGGCTGCTGGAAGTCTTGCTTTTGCAACCCTGTCGAAAAAGACAAAAAACTGGAAAGAAATTCTTTTTATATGGCAATTGGCGCAGATGAGCTTTGCATTTTTTGCCGTTGTTTTTATCGCCCTGCTTTCAAAAATAGCAGTATCCATTATGCCATTCTTTATCATAATGGCCATAATTGGCATCTTTTCTGGATGGGAGTTCCCTCTTGTCAACAGGATTTATATTTCAGACAAAAATCTTTTTTCCAGATCGATAAGCACCTTTTATGCTTTAGACCTTGCTGGAGCAACAGCAGGCAGTATCGTTGTGACGCTGGTTCTTGTTCCGTTCTCAGGAATAGTTCTATCCTGTGTTTTTTTTGGAACAATTAAATTGATAGCGGCCATATTTGTACGGAAGCTTTAAATACGATCAAAAGAATGGATTTGTATCCACACTGATTTTTGTAATCCTGTGTCTTTCAACAACTTTTTCAAGTATTTCAAAAGCCGTTTCCCTGCTGGTTACTTTCCACAAAAATGTCTCTTTCCTGTCTGTGGAAATTTCATAAATCTCGCCGCATCTTTTCAATTCTTCAAACACAGCGTCTTTGTTGCGTTTCCAGTTATTTCCGTAAAAACCAATTTCAATCAGGTCCCCATAAGGAGGGAACATCAGTTTTTCCCTTATTGATAGTTCCCTTTTGTAGAAACCCTCGTAATCGTTTCTGACCACATCGCCGTAAACATCAAGACCTGGATTTCTTGTTTGAATCACTATGGTGCCATTTTGTGGTTGCAAAAATGTCCTGATTTTTCCCACAAGAAGAAAAAATTTTTCTTCGCTTCTGAAAACGCTTCTTGCGGCAATTGTGTCTGCGTTAGCAAAAATCACAAGCCCTGGCGAAATCTTTTCAAGATGTTGAACTATGCCCTGAGTGCCGATTAAAATTTCAGGGCTGAAATCACCCCCCTCTGTTTCAGTTATGGTGCCTGCCTTAAAATCCGGATAAATTGTTTTTAGAACCTCGATAAGTTTTTGAATGCCCGGCTGCCTTATGCCCGGAGTTCCCCCTTTACATACCGGACACTTTTTTGGAATATCTGCTAACTTCTTACAAATGCTGCAGTAAACATATCTGTCGGAAACCGGCACAACATAACCACCACATTTCTGGCATGCAAAAACGCTATGGCACTTTTTGCATATAACAAGCCGCGCATAACCCTTGATGTTGTGAATAATCACAACCTTATTTTTTTCAATGATCGTCTTTTCGAGAAGATGCTTTGAAATATCTGTGAGAATCTGTTTTTGAGATTGGTCCTGAATCTGGCTTATAACGACTTTGACATTGCCATTTTTCTCGCCAATTTCCACCAGGGCAGCATTTTTACTCTTTATCATAAAAACGTCTGTGACATCAGGTTGAAAAACAGTAAAAATTACAGGAATCTTCAGAATTTCTGAAATCATAAGTGCAACTTCCCTTGAATTGTATCTCGGGTCCTTGTTTTCCTTATGTCCATATTCTGAAGGTTCGTCCACAATAACAAGAGACAGGTCAGAAACCGGTGAAAAAAGACAGAATCTTGTGCCAATAACTATAAGATTTTTTTCATTTAAGATCCTTTTCCATCTTATTGTTTTTTCTGTTTTTCTCATCTCACCTGTGAGAAAAATGACCCTGTTACCATAAAAAGGTCGCAAAATCTCATAATAGCGCTTAGCATCTAACTGATTGCTGAAAACCATCAAACAAGAGCCACTGCACGCCACTGGCGCCTGTGATAAAAAATTTTTCTTTTTTTCAGGAGTTGAAAATTTCACAATGCTCGTATTTTTGGCATATACATTCATCATTTCCAGAACATTCTGTGGGAGAGGTTTTTCGCTGAAAGAAAAATAGGCTGATTTTTCAGGTTGTTCAATTCTATAAAGCATCTTTTTAACCGTAAGCCCTTTGCTCATTGCAGCAAGAACACTTCCAGTGGAAGAAAAGTAGTTTTCTGATATCTTTTGTGCCAGCAAAAGAAGATATTCAGGAATAATCGGAGATTCATCATATACATTCAGTATGTTTTTATACCTGTAATCTCCAGGAACACCAGGGCCGACAACCCAGCCAGTAACTTTTCTATTGCCAAAAGGAACCCTGACCCTTTGACCGGGCAACAGGCCAGTTTCGGTTTTATAGGTGAAAACTGTTCTGACAGGTATGTCTACTGCGATGGAAACCAAACCCTCAATTTTTTTCATAATTCAGAAGAAAAGAGATTCAGTAAAAACATTCTGAAAATCAGGGTGTCTTGATAATTCTATAGTTTTTGTTTTTTCCGCAATCTCTAGGAGTTCTTTCTTCAAGTCAGAATTACACAAAAATAGAAGTGTGGATGCAAGAGAAGTGTTCCCTGAAGGAATAATTTTCTCTGTCGGAAAATCAGGCAGCATTTTAATCTTCTTGAGGTTTTCCAGATTGGCGAAATTTCCCAGCGCTCCGGCAAGATAAACATTTTCAATCTCCTCTAACTTTACACCTTTTATTCTCATCAAAATTTCCATTCCGCTTCTGATGGCCGCCCTGGCTGCCTGAAATTCTCTGATATCCTTCTGAGTTAGATATATTGAATTTTCCTGTCCTGGTTCAAAAACGAAAACCCCATCCATCATGTGTTTCTTTAATTCAGATTCTGAAAATTCTTCAAACCTGCCTGAATCGTTGATAATTTTATGTTCTTTCAATACACTGACAATGTCCACCAGGCCCGATCCACAAATACCCTTCAATCTATTTCCACCAATCACCTGCCACTTAAGAGAACCATCAGAAACCCAGCATTTTTCAAGCGCTCCCGTTTGAGCCCTCATGCCAAAAGTGATCCTTCCTCCTTCAAACGCTGGTCCTGCCGCGGTTGATGTCGCAATGATTCCATCTTTGTTGCCGATGACTATTTCGCCGTTTGTTCCGATATCAATGCCAATTTGCATTTTTTCAGACCTGTGGATGGCTGTGGCTAAAATAAGACCTGCGGTGTCTCCGCCGACAAAACCTCCAAGAACAGGAAAAATGAAAACAACGCCTTCAGGATTTATGTGCAATCCAGTTCTAAAAGCTTCTATTTCAAATGGTCCCCTGGCCACAGGATTAAAAGGAATTGTTGCCAGCGAATTCAGCGGAAGTTTCAGAAAAATGTGTTCCATAACAGTATTGCCTGAAAGAACAAATTGATATATGTGCTGGTTTTTTATTCCAGAACTCTTTACTGCTTCATCTATCATCTTATTTATTTCTTCAACCACAATGGAATTAAGTTTTTTTAAACCTCCTTCTTTCATGCTAAAGTCAATCCTGCTTATTACATCATCTCCAAATTTTATCTGCGGATTTGGCCTGACAACTGTTATGACTTCTCTGCATTCTTCCAGATCAAACACAGTCAGAACCATTGTTGTTGTGCCAAGATCAAAACCAATACCGTACAGATGGTGCCTGTCATGTTTTTTTTCCAGAGAAATCATTTTCTTGTTGTAAAAAATGGCTGTAAACCTGGTCTGTCCACAAAGAGATGGATCCGTTAACAGGAAAGGATTGAGAACTCCTGTTTTAATTCCAAGCGCGGTCGCAATCTGCTGTTCAAGTGAAACAGGGTTTTCAAGTGTAATTGGAGGAATATTCAGGTCTTTTTTTACAATGTGCGGATTTTTTTTATACCTATCGCAAAGACCTTTTGACGTCAAAATTTTATGATAAGAAAACAATTTACTTTCAACAAAAATCCTTGAATTGTTAAATATCCTTGACTGGCAGGCGAGACGCCATCCATCCTCCACCTTTCCGCCAAGGAGCTTTTTCTCTGTTTCTGTTGGTTCTGAAGCGCCTTGAAGAACCTTTACCAAGCACTTTCCGCAGATGCCCTTTCCGCCGCATGGAAGTTCAAAAGGAATGCCTGCCTTCTCGATAGCAGAAACTATTTTGCTTCCAGCAGGAATCTCTACTTCAATCATTCCTGGCTCAAAGGTAACACGCACATTTTTCATTTCTATATCCTTTTTTGCCTGATAAATATATCTTTTGCGCCAGAAAAAGTCAACATACGATTAACTTCTGCACTTTTCCCAGCCCGAGAGAAAGCAATAAAACGAGTTGCCTATGGATTTTACATCATATCCACCTTCAAGAACAAAAAAACATGGGACAGAAATGCCTGTGGCGATCATTTTAGCCAGATGATAATAATCTGAGTCCACAAAGCAAAGGTCAAGCAAAGGATCGTTCTTATGCGTATCAAAACCCAGTGATATAGCAACCAGTTCTGGAGCAAATCTATTTATCAGAGCAATTGATTCAAAAAGAAAAATCTTGTAATCTGAAAAACCTGTGCCTCTCTTCACGGAAAAATTATAGCAATTAGAAAAACTCATAAGGCCTGTCCAGGGATAACAGTGACCTTGATGAATGGATATAAATATGACCTGTTTTGATTCTCTGAATATGGATTCTGTGCCATTTCCGTGATGGCCGTCCAGATCTAAAATAGCAACTTTTTTTACTGATTTCAAACAATATTTCACGGCAATCGCGATATTGTTAAAATAACAGAATCCGCCGAGAAAATCCCTGCCTGCATGGTGACCTGGCGGACGAATAAGAGCAAAGGCATCCTTTTTATCAAAAGTTAATTTGGCCGCGGCGACAGCGCCACCAGCAGAAAGCTTCGCATATCTGTAAATCTCTGGAAGACTTGAAGTGTCAGGATCAAAAAAATTGCCTTTTTTAACCGCACTGATATGCTTCTGCGAGTGAACTTCTTCAAGCAGGGACTCTGAAACCTCTTCAAACTCGAGAAAATTATTTCTTCCTTTTTTCTCAAGAAAACAAATAATCGACTCAAGCCGCTGTGGAGATTCTGGATGGCCTGGTTCATTGTACTCTAAAAGTTCTTTTCTGAAAAGGATTTCCATAACTGTATTTTTTACCATATAACAGCGCTATTGACAATATGGCTTTTAATGGTAAACTTTATACACTGCTTTTAATTTACCTTCGGAGGAAAAAAAATGACAGAAAAAGAAAAGAAACAAATAAAATTTATTGCAAAACCCCGGGATTCCGCAGGCAAATCTGTAAGCCGTGCTTTGAGAAGGGCAAAACTTGTTCCTGGCATACTCTATGGAGCCGGGGAAAAAACAAGACTCATTGCCATTGACAGGAAATCCGCGGAAAAAAATCTGAGGCACACAGCTGCGCACAACATTATGGCTGATCTTGTGATTGAAGAATCAAATTCGCAATCCAGTTTTAAAACAATTGTTAAAGAAGTCCAAACAAACCCTATCACAGGTGAAATTTTGCACCTGGATTTCTATCATATAGGTAAAAACCAGCCCGTAAAACTGAGCATCCCGGTAAAACTTACAGGTGAAAGCGCGGGAGTTAAAGAGGGTGGAATACTGGAACATGAATTGAGAGAAATTGAAATAGAAGGTCTCCCTGATGTAATCCCTGAGAGTATAGAAATCAACATTACCAGTCTGAAAATTAATGATAGCGTCTATGTAAAAGATGTAAAATTTCCTGAAGGCGTAAGATCGCTGGTGGATTCTGAACATGTGGTTGTAACGATTCTTGCTCCGAAAGCAGAAGAAGTGCCCGTGCCAGAGGAAACTGCTGCCGCTGCGGAAGAAGTTCAGCAACCAAAGGTTATCACTCAGGAAATCGCCGAAGAACGAAGAAAAGAAAAAGAGGCAAAGAAAGAAACTGAAAAAGGTAGCTAAGTGGTTATTCTCGGTCTGGGAAATCCCGGGAAGAAGTATTGCAATAACAGGCATAATATCGGAGCAAGGGTTGCAGAAGAACTTCTTAAGAGGCCTGCGTCCATTAATCAAAAATGGCGTTGCAGGCATTTCCTTGCAAACGAGATAGAAATATCTTCAGGATATGCGATTGTGGCGGTTCCGCGCACATTTATGAATGAAAGCGGTAAGGCGGCGCTTGGCATATGTAAAAAATTTAATATAAAACCCGGTGAACTTTTTGTGATTTATGACGATGTTAATCTTGAAATGGGCATACTGAGAATAAAGAGAAAGGGAAGCAGCGGCGGTCATAAAGGAGTGCAGTCGATAATAGACAGCCTTGGCACCGAAGATATTCCGAGGCTTAAAATGGGCATAGGTATGCCGCAGCCAGGGCAGGATCTTGTCGAATATGTGCTTTCAGACTTTACAGAAGAAGAAAAGAATATGGTGGAACAGATGATAAGCCAGGGAGCCACAGCCGTTGAGATTGTATTAAACCAGGGGATTGAAAAGGCGATGGCTCTGATTAACGGAAAAGGAAAACCGGTATGATAAAAATTCCAACTGATAAAATCCTTAAAAGTCATATAAAAGGAAAACTTGGCATTTCTATAAAAGCGCCTCTAAAAACAAGACAGGATCTTTCTATTGCTTACACTCCGGGCGTGGCAGAGGTCTGTAAACTTGTTGAAAAAACTCCATCACTGGCTTATGACTATACAATAAAGGGGAATTCTGTTGCTGTGGTAACTGACGGAAGCGCTGTGCTCGGACTTGGAGACATCGGACCTGAAGCCGCAATGCCCGTGATGGAAGGCAAAGCGATACTTTTCAAGGAATTTGGAGGAGTCGACGCGTATCCTGTTTGCCTTTCAACAAAAAACGCAAAAAAGATTATTGAAATTGTCTGCGCTATAGCACCTGGGTTTGGCGGAATAAACCTTGAAGACATCTCCAGCCCGAGATGTTTTATCATTGAAAAAGCATTGAAAAAAAGATTAAAAATTCCTGTTTTTCATGATGACCAACATGGAACAGCAATAGTGGTGCTGGCCGCAATTATTAATAGTTTGAAACTTGCCAAGAAGAAAGCTTCTTCTGTTAAGGCTGTAATAAACGGTGCTGGCGCTGCGGGTGTTGCTGTAACAAGAATACTTCGCCGTTATGGAATAAAAACAATTCTTCTATGTGATAGAAATGGCATAATCTGTAAATCCAGAAAAAAAGGTATGAATTACGCAAAGATTGAAATTCTGAAATACCTCGCTGAATCTCCCTGCGGAACACTCTCTGACGCTCTGCAGGATGCAGATATATTCATTGGACTGTCAGGGCCAAATCTTGTCACTCCTGAAATGATTAAAAGAATGAAACCAAACCCCATAGTTTTTGCTATGGCTAATCCTGTTCCTGAAATTATGCCAGAAGAAGCAAGAAAGGCAGGAGCGTTTATTATTGGAACCGGGAGAAGTGATTATCCCAATCAGATAAACAATCTGCTTGCTTTCCCGGGCATTTTCAGGGGAGTCCTTGATGCAAGAGCAAAGCAAATTACTGAAAAAATGAAGATTGAAGCCGCAAAGGCGATAGCAGCCATAATACCAGAGAAAAAGTTGTGCCCTGATTATGTTATTCCTTCTCCCTTTAATAAAGCTGTGGCAAAAGCTGTGGCAGGAGCAGTAAAAAAGGTTGCACTTTCTAAATAAAACATGATCTACCTTTTTTTAAGCGTATTTTTCTACGCCATTGCCGCTCTATTATATAAACACTCAAACCAGATCAATTGCGATAAACTCTCAATTATCGCGGCTGAAAGAATCTCGGCTGTTGTCTTGATGATACTTTTCATAACTTTTTTTGATTCTTTTAAGCCATCTCTGGACATAACAATAATTGCTTTCATTGGAGGAATAACGATTTTTATTTCAAGAGTCGCGCTTCTTGCTTCTCTGAAATACGGAAAAATTTCAAGCTCCTGGACAGCTGTGAACCTGTCTGTAGTCATACCAGTAATCGCTTCGATCTTTTTCTGGAATGAGATACCAAACTCAAAGCAAATGATAGGGCTATTTCTTGTGCCCCTTGCAATCTTTCTTTTACAGGAAGACAGAAAAGAGAAAAAATGTGGCTGAAGTACATTTTTATAAGCTTTCTTCTGTGCGGAATATCAGATACCACCTGGAAAATGGCAGGAGAAGCTGGTTCTGATTATGTTTTCACCTATCTTCTTCTTTTTCACATTTTTGCGCTTGTATCTTCAATAATCGCAATTATCATAAGAAACAAAAAAATCAGAAAAATTGAGTTTTATCTTGGAGCCATTATCGGATTTACATTAATCGCAGGTGGGCTGTGTTCATTAAAAGCGATACTTGTGCTTCCAGGCATTGTTTTTTTTCCTGTGGCAAGCTGCGCAAGCTTATTTCTGGTAACAGTTCTCGCAAATCTCATATGGAAGGAAAAACCAACCATTCGTCAGATTGCAGGACTTATTGTGGCTTGCGCATCAATTATTCTTATCGCGCTTTGATGGACATAATCCAGATCAATGCCTCTTTGATCAGGTTAAAATCCTTTACAGGAGAATCATGATCTCCGCCTTTAATTTCTCGATAAAATATCCTTATTCCACAATCGATGGCTTTTTTCACAAAAGACCTTGAATGCTCCACAGGTATTAACATATCTGCGTCTCCGTGGATGATTGCCAATGGAATTGAATGAAATCTTTCTACAAGATATATGGCTGACCTTCTTCTGTATTCATCAGGAACTTTTTCTGGATCTCCTTCATAGGCGGATTCAATTGTTCTTGCAAGAAAATCCTTATCAGGGTTTGACCAGCTGAAATAGAGTTCTGTTATGTCTGTTGCTGGACATAACGCTAAAACGCCAGAAACAAGATGAGTGTTTCTTGCGGTAAAAATAAGACTGCCTGTGCCTCCCATTGAACCGCCCGCAATAAAGATGTTGACTGTATTAAATTTTTCTTTAAGAAAACCTATCAACTGTTTCATATCACTCTCAGCTGGCTCATTCATCCAGGAATCACCTCTGTATTCAGGACAGACATAAACATAGTTGCTTTCATAAAGAAAATCCTGCAATCTTGCGAATGTTCCATTAAAAATTTCTCTGTCAAATCCCTGCTCCTGATGGTTTGTCGCTCCATGAAGGTAGATAAAAATACCGCAGCATTTTGAATTTCTCGGTTTCTGCATCAAATATGTTTGCCGGGTCCTGTCAAAGGTTGAGATAAAACTCACATTTATAATCTTTTCAGACATAGATTTCCCCATAAAAAAGCGCCAGTCGTTTTAAGTACAAAAAGAAAAACTGCCCACCCGCAGGCAAAAGCAATAAACAGGTCTGTAAAGTTCATCATAATTTTCAAAACCATCATCATTGAAGCAAGGCACACCATTAAAACAGGCAATTGCCTGCACACACTTTTAAGCATAAACCTGCTTTCGTACACAGCAATCACTCCGACCATTGGAAAAACAGTCATAAAACCTTTTAGATGATTTTTCAAAAGCACCAGTGTAAAAATAACAACCAGAATAATCGGGATTTTTATAAGCAAAGGCAGGTCAGTCCTGTATGGTTTATCCTCTGCACATCCTGAAAAAATAGCAACAAGCAGCGCAAATATTACAACAAAAAGTACAAAAACCCAGAAAGCCAGCTCGCTTTTCGGTAAAATTCTTGCGCCTGCTATTCCAAGAGCACAGTAAAGCAGAGCAAAAAGGATAATCAGTAAAACTATGTTGACCTTTGTATTATTATAAAAAAACCAGACGCCAAATGTGAAAATAGCAAGATTGACAAGTCCAGCAACATTTGTAGCGTCAATTGCACATCCAGTAGAAATTGTTGCAATTGTGAAAGGAAAAGGAAAAACAAGCACAAGCGACTTTTTTCTTGGATCAGAAACATATGCAAGAATTCCTGCCTGTACTGTAACAACCGCAACGAGAGTGATATCCCAGAAGGTAAAAGCCGAAAACATTTAGATACTAAATCAAACCTTCAAGAAGTTTTTCTGCGTTTCTGTGAAAGATATTGTGGGCGTCCTGATCAGAAATACCTGAATCAATAACTGCGCCAATGTAATAATGATGGTTAAACCATGGCCAGTCAGTCCCAAAAACTATCTGTTTTGAACCGCAGGCATCCATTATTTGTTCAAGCCCGCCCCTGTCATCGACAACTGCGCAAAGCTCAGCATAAACATTTGGAAAGTCCTTCATTAACTGAATCGTTTCGTCCCAGGCGCCATGACAGGAATGTCCCATAAGTATCTTTGCGCCAGGGTATTTCTCAGCAACAATCCTTACCTGTTCAGGACCATCAAACTGGCTTCCGCCCCAGGTATGCAAAAGCACAATAAGTCCTTTTTTATCGGCATATTTCCATGCAGGAGAATAATTTTCGTGAGAGACGGGCTTTTGATGATAATCTGAAAGCAGCTTAAAACCAACAAAGACATCCCTGTATTTCTCAAAATCCTCAACATCTTTTTCAATGATTTCAGGATAATTTGGATTAAGCCCGCAGTAAGCCCGGAGCTTATCAGGAAGTTGTCTCACCACTTCAATATTTGCTCTGTTTCCTATGTCAGGAGAAAAAAGCGTCCAGTGAGAGCAAAAAATAAGCATCTTAATCCCTGCTCTTTCAAGCCTTGATTTTGTTATCTCAGGATTAAAATCCCCGAACGGGAGATAAATTCTGTTAAAAGAACCCATATGCGCGTGCATATCATATACAGGACACTCCTTAACCCTGCCATTTTCAAGAAATTTTCCCCATAAAGAGTTCATAATTTTTCCTTTTTGAGAATTCTTTCGAGATTTTTTGACGCAATGTTTATTTTATCCTGCTGTGAGATATCGGCATGAACAAGCTGAAGGATTGACGCCTTTGGATACCTTACAGGAAAACCCGTCCCAAAAATAATCCTTTCAGAACCAAATCTCTTTACAGTTGCTTCCACACCGCCCTCTTCAAGCGAAAGCTGGCTCGATTCAAGATAGAAGTTTTCAAACTTTTCAAGCAAAGGCCAGGTGTATCTGTCAACCCCCCATATTCCTATATCACACAAAACGCAGGTAAGACGCGGGAAATCTCTCATCAACCTGTATAAAGAGTCCCATGAAATACAACTTCTTCCCATTGTAAGAAACAGAGGGATATTTCTTTCTGAAATCTGCTGGAAAAAATCCCCAAAAGTTACTGCGTCCATTACAAACCTGTGCCAGTCAGGGAAAACATTCAGGCACACTATTTTGTTTTCCTTCATCTGCTTGAAAAAATCTTCTGTGATAATCTCCTGTGTCTGCGGCGGAAGAATTGTCCAGCAACCATAAAAACGGTCTGATTTTGAAATTTCTTCAGCAAGAATTCTGTTACCTTCAACCGGACTGCCTTCATACTGAAAAATATGCCAGACAATTGCTCTCGAAATTCCCTGTTTATCCATTTCCTCAAACAGTCCTTCGGAATTGTTTACTGCGCCAAACATTCCATTGTGAGGTCTTCCAATAAAAACATTTGCATCAAAAAATTCTATTTTTTCCATAATGAGCCCTTTTTTATTTTAATCTGCTTGCTGCCTTCTTGCATGCTTTGATTCTCTCCTTGATTTCCTTTGCCTTCCAGTCAGGGTTAACTGAAATAAAAACAGTTCTTCCAAGATTTTCGATTGATTTCGGATACATCTGTTTTGCGTAATCTTTCCTCAGGTTTGCATTTTGCGGGAAATTGTAAGGATTCATTGCAGGATGGCCGGCAATTCTTTTGTTTACAATTGGCTCCCAGTCAAACCAGACATGTTTTCTGCTATCAATGGGTCTCCAGCCACCTACACCCTCTGATTGAGCAAATTCAAGCGCTTTTTCAGGTGTTTCAAACCTGAATGCAACAACAACTCCGCAATCACCTTCAATGTCGTTAGACCTTGCAAAACCAATCCCATCAACTTCTGACAGCTGCTCCATAAAGACCTTTTTTATCCTTCTTAAATCCTTCAGTATCCCTTCAAGCCGCTCAAGCTGCACATTCATAATTGCGCCCATTATTTCGCTTGCCCTGAATTGCAGTCCGAGAAATATGGGGATAGTAAAATCTCCTGCATACGGCCTGAATGCAGTGCCGCTATCGTGAAATATTGAAGCGCGCTCATAAATCATTCTGTCATTTGTAACAAAACCACCTCCTTCTCCGCAGCCTATAATTTTGAATACATTAAAACTGTACGCTCCTGCATCTGCCCAGCTGCCAAGTTTTTTCCCTTTAAAACTGCCGCCGACTGCCTGGCAGGCATCTTCAATTACTTTCAGATTGTGTTTCTTTGCAATTGCGCAAATTTTTTCCATATCAGCCGGCATTCCAACCATATGAACAGGAATTATTGCCTTAGTGTTAGGACCTATTTTCTTCTCAAGGTCATCAGGATCCATTGTGCAGGAATCATCAACCTCGACAAGAACTGGAATTGCTCCGACTGCCAGAACTGCGCTCGCAGTTGCCATAAATGTATAGGTTGGTATAAGCACCTCGTCTCCTGGGCCGATGCCCAGACCAACAAGAGAGCACATAAGCGCGGCTGTTCCCCCGCCAGACATTAAAAGCGCATACTGTGTACCGATGTGTTTTGCCCAGGCCTGTTCAAACCTTACAACCTCACCAAGATGACCTGTAGCAGGATCCCCAACCCTGAAAAGTTGTTTTGCTTTAAAGACCTTTTTTAATTCTTTTACCTCCTGTTCTCCCATTCTGTACATAAAATCCTCCGTTTATCTGCCAAGAATTTTGTTTGTTATGTAATAGTCGATCTCTTCATAGTCCTGACTGGCTCTCAATTGCTCCAGCTTATTTTCATCAAGAGATCTCACAATATCAACAAGAGCAAGGAAAATCTGCCTGCTGTACTGAAGATGCTTATATGAAACCGCTTTCTTCTGTGTCCTTAAAACCTTTACATCAAGCCCGACATATTCGCCATTTCTTCCATACTTGTATTTTTCAAGAAGATAAACCTGAGATAGAGCCCTTTTCGGATTAACAACCCCGAATGTTCTGTCTTCATCAAATTTCAAACCATTCTGGTCATTGAGATGAATTCCCCAGAGTTTTCCAAATGAAAGAGCAAAACCCATCTCATCAGATGGTTCAAGACCTGCAAGAATTGTATGAGCCGTTTCTATCAGTACTCCAACCCTTCCAGGATCTATTGTTCTTGAGGCAAGCGCAAGAAAATGGCCTGTTGTCGGGCAGAAACTTGCGTCCATCGGTTCATTTGGCTTCATCTCGCCAAGAATTCTTATGTTTTTATCGTAATCAAGGACCGAGTTAAGATACTCAACAAACCTGTCAATGGCTAATTTTGCGTCTTTGGCTTCCCTTGTGTAAGAACCTTCTCTTGCAGGCCAGAGCACCAGGTTTTTTGCGCCAATAAGATTAGCGATATCAATCGCCTTTTTTGTTCTTTCAACCGCGTATTTTCTTGCTTCGAGATTGTTTGAGGTAAAAGTTCCATCAACTGTTAATGGATGTTCCCAGATCCTTGGCGCCACAAACTCTGCGGCAAGATTTTTGTCATCAAGTTTTTTCTTAATCTCTTTAACTTTTTTTTCAATCTCAGAAGCAGAAAGGTTTACATCAACTATATCGTCATCGTGAAACTGTATTGCGTCAAACTTCAGATTAAATGCGATATCAAGCTTTTCATCAAAAGAAAATTCTTCTCTAACAGGCGGACCAAAAGGATCTGCACCAGTATGAATGTTCCATGGACCAAAAGAAAACCTGTATCCCTTTTCCATAGGAATCCTCCATTGAAATTTATGGCATTTATTATACAGAAATTCAAACCTTGATTCAAGGCTATTTTTTTTCAACAAATCTATCGTAGTATTTTACAATTTCTTCTGGCACATCAGGAATGTCCATTGGTTTGCCGTTGTTTCTCAATGACATTGTAGCCATATAACCTGCTGCAACGCTGTTTCTTGCTTCAACAGGCGAAATTCTAATCGGCTCATCGTCCCTTACAAATCTTAAGAATTCATCAACAATTGATGGGTCTGCTCCGCCATGAGAACCTGAAACCGGCGGAATGAAGTATTGAATGTCTCCATAGTGATTATAAGTGGTCCTCTGATACCATACCTTTATCACCGCATTTCCCGGGCTATCTCCAAAATTTTCAATCCTTCCGTGCGTTCCAATTATTGTGTAGTTTCTCCAGGCATCAGACGTGTAATGGCACTGCTGATATGAACAGAAAACCCCATTGTCAAGCTCCATCAGCATCATGCTTATATCCTCAACATCAATAATCGGGTTGAGCTGTTTCTGGGTTAATGGCGGCCAGTTTTCCATTCTAAAGGATGCGTCGCCTCTTTCTGTTGGTGCGTGCCTGTCCTTAATCCTGTCGTACAAAGTCAATCCACCGAAAGCGACAACCCTCTTTGAATATCCCCTGCAGAGCCAGTGCAAAACATCTATATCATGCGCTGCCTTTTGAAGCAAAAGCCCTGTAGTTTTTGATCTTTCTGCGTGCCAGTCCTTGAAATAGGCGTCTCCGCCATATGCAACAAAATGCCTGCACCAGCCTGCTTTTACTTCGCCAATAATTCCTGAATCGATAAGTTGCTTCATCTTCAAAATAACTGCCATATGCCGCATGTTATGGCCAACATAGAGCTTCACCTTTTTTTCTTTCGCCTTCTGTAAAACCCTGTCGCAACCATCTATGGTAATGGTCATTGGCTTTTCAAGATAGACTGCTTTTCCTGCTTCTATCGCAGCAAGAGAATGTTCTTCGTGAAGGAAATCAGGGGTTGTAATAAAAACAGCATCTATCTCTTTGATATCCAGAAGCTCCCTGTAATCAGCGCTGACAAATGCTTCAGGAAATTTTTCCTTGAACTCCCTGAGAACCTTTGTGTTTGTATCAGCACCTGCAACAAGCTCAGATCCCTGGTCGGGTTTGTGGGCAAGATAGGCGAGCCGTCCCCTTCCGCCAGCGCCAATAACCCCTATCTTGAGACATTTCTTTTTCATTTTTCGCTCCGCATGAGAATTTTACAACTACAACTCATTCAGTATTTACAGGAAAAATATTAACATTATCAGAAAAATTTCAGCAAATGGCTTCCTGCGAAAAAAAATCAAATCTGTATTAATCTACAACTTTTACGGTTGACTGTCAAATAGATATTAGAGGCGGATAAAAAGGCGATAGTTTCTAAAAAAACAAAGCCCCTGTTTTTGAAAATTTGCTGAATTTTTTTTGCGCTTCTTGCAATATTTTTTTTTCTATCTTATAGTTGATATGACCTGTTTGTCCGTCTATTTAATAAGGAAGATTGGCAGCGTAAAAAAAGGTAAAAAATAGATCATTTTTTTTTACGGGATAAGGAAATGAGTTATTAAGGTTCGTGTAAAATGAAATCCTGACTTATCCTTGCAATTCTCTCTCTGACGGAAGAGGGAAAATATAAAAGTTTTTGACAGTACAAAGTTGAAATGGAGGAAAAATGAAGAAAAAGTTTATTCTTGCGTTGTCTGTGTGCGCGCTATTTCTTGGCGTCAGGTTGCAAGCAAATGATTTGCCTTTCAGATATGTTCTTGCAAAAGCATATCATGTTTTACCTGGCACACACAATAATGAATCAGGTTATTTTTCTGTATGTGAAGGACTTGACGGAAAGCTCTATATCGGCACAACAAAATACAATGAAAACTCCTATCTTGTGGAGTTTGACCCTTATACAGAAAGACAGAAGATTGTCATTGATACCCATAAAGTATGCGGTATCAATGCAACCGGCTATGCTGCCCAGGCAAAGATACATACAAAAAACTTTGTCGGGAAAAGCGGAAAAATTTATGTTGGCAGCAAACAGGGATATCGTTCTACAGGAGATACCTCAGAATATCCTGGCGGTTATGTTATGGTTTACGACCCATCAACCCAGAAACCAGAATCGCTTGGAATGCCATATCCGGGTCAGGGTGTAATTGATGTTGTCGCAGATGAAAAAAGAAATCTGATTTATGTTGTTACCTGCGAAGATCAGCACTGGATGCTTTACGATATGAAAACAAAAAAATACAGGGAACTCGGTCCAATGCTAGTGCCCTATGCAACGACCTTAATTGATGGAAAAGGAAGAGCTCATGCGATAACAAAAGATTTCAAAATTGCGACATACGACCCTTCTACTGATAAGGTGATTGTTCGGCCAATGGCCATATCCGGCAAACTTTTCAAAAAACCAGAAGGACACGGCTATGCAATACCCTGCTGGACTCTGGCGCAGGACAAGAAAAGTGCCTATATGACGATGATAAGTTTTCCAGATCTTTATAAAATAGACCTTTCTTCAACAGGTAATGCAGTGAAAGCAAAAAATCTCGGTAGAATGATAAAAGGCAAAAACCCTGACTCTCGCAGTTCTCTCTGCCTCCATCCTGATGGAAATGTTTATTGCCTTTGGAGGATTAACAATGAAACAGGCTTTGGTTCCGGCTATCTCCACCATCTTGTAAGATACGATGTTAAGAAAAATAAAATGGAAGACCTCGGTGTTATTGCAATAAAAAATCCTGATTATTTTGATTTCAGTACGGGTGCTGATGGAAAACCAAAGCCATTTACACATGGTTTTCATAAACTTCCTGATGGAACCTTAACACCGCTTTATGTGCATCAGGCAATGATTGCAACACAAGATGGCACCCTTTATGCAACTGTATTATACCCATTTACATTGCTTAGAATTGATGATTTCAGGCTCCCGGAAAAAAATTTAAAGCCTGCTGACAGAAATTACGCAGCAACGCAATACTGCAAAGCAGTCCTTGATGCCTGCGACAGGGTTGAATCAAATCTTTCAGAAATCAGCAAAGTCGCAGAGATTGTCGCAGAAAGGCATATGAAAGGTGGATTAATAGGTTTTTATCCAATTGTTTATCAGGGACTTCAGGATGAACTCTGGGGCCGTAGCGGCTCAATGGTCAATATGGGCTTTGACAGGCCTTTTAAAAGAAATAGAACAGAAGAAGAAAAAAAACTGGATGTTTCAATCATTGGCTGGCAGACAAAACCGGTTGGGAAAGATGAAGCGTTAAGAATGAAGACATTTAAGGAAAGGGGCGGATACATTATTGGATTTGGCCCGAAAGACCTTCCTGAACTGGCAGAACAGGTGCAGCTGTGTGATAAATGGTTTGACACAGGCGCAGGAATAGATGATAGATGCGTCAATCTTCTGGATGACTCAAAGGCAGGACGTACCAATCATCTTGTTAATGCTTTGAATGCGTGGGCTTTAGCAGCAGAGATTTTTTCAGCGATCACAAGGAAAAGCCATACTCCTGCGATGTGGAAGTCATACGTCTATAAGGATGGCAAAGAATGGGGAAACCAGTTTCTATTTAAACAACAGTTTATGGATCAATATCCTGTTAAACCAATTCCACCGGAAGAGCTTGCAAAAGCATTTCTTGATGGCATCAGATATCATGTAAGAAAATTTCAAAATACGCAATTTTCAAATATACAAAAAGCAGTGGACCTAATAGTTAGAGAACTGAAAAAAGGTGAAAAAATACCTGTTGCATCAATGGGACATATGCCGTGGACATATGTTGGAAAATACGAAGATTCAAAGTGGGCTGAAAATTTTGACCTGCACACCAATGTTTCTGCACAGGTTGAAAAATACATGAAAAATACCAAAGATAATTGCCTCATCGTGCGGCTTGGCTATACTGGCATGGATCCTGATTCAAAGCGAATTTTCGCACAGAAAAAACAAAGGGTTATTTTAATCAGCGCAGAAAACGATTCAGAAAATCAGCCAGGTTGGGAAATCCCTGATGGCATTGATGTTTACATTGATATGGGATATGCCTTTGGAGACGCCTGCGTATGGATAGAAGGCCTTCCAGTAAGAATTCTGCCACCCAGCGGAATAATGCAAATTGTTGCATATGAATGTTTAAATGTTGAGGTGCTTTCACGTCTCCTTTCTCAAAAAAAATAGTAATTTGTGTTATAATTCAGCAGATCCGCAAGGAGGTTTAATTATGTGGACGCAGGAAAACTGGTACAATGAAGCGAAAAACTATGCAATAAAACACAGGGAATTTGTTAAAAAAATGACACGGCTGACATTGGAGCTGTTGAAAAAACACATTCCTGAAAAAAGCGAAGATGAAATAAAAGAATTTCTCATTGAATATAGCAACAAAAGAATTAATGCTCCAGTGGACTTGAAAAAATATGTTGAGCTTCGGGGAATGAAAGAACTCATTCTGGCTGAATGGAAAGGCATAAAGGATGGAGCCGGAATTGATGATGGGGAGTTAGCAATCTACACAAATGGATTTCATTTTTATCACAGAATTATTGCCACAGGAAAACTTGGAAAAATGGATGGTTTTTCACAAAAAGCAGGTTGCAGTTATATCTTTTTTCCACATAGCGATTATGGTCCTTTGCTTGCCAACAATCTTGACACCTCCCCTGAGGAACCTTTTGGTCCACCGGAGTGGCCTGCATTGAACGAGCACTTAATAATTGGAACTGTTTCTTCAGGAGTGTTTCTTGATGAGGAGCCAGAAGAAATTTTTCCTGCTCCTGTTTTCAGGATTGTGGCAAGATACTGCAGAAATGCAGCTGAAGCTGCTGAGATGCTTGAAAAATACAACCAGTTCTGGGGGCCGTGCAATGCCATCGTTGTTGACAGAGACAAAAGATGCGCGATGATTGAAAAAAGCAGTTGTAGAATTGGCGTCAGATGGTCAAAGGACGGATTTGGTTTTATTACCGCGATGACCGCGGAACATCCTGAAATGAATGCTTATCTCAATGACAGAAGGCAGGCATCATTGAAGGCAAGAAACTTGAAGCCAGGAAACTGCGATGAGATTTACTGGCAAAAACAGGATAGTCGCAGAAAACTGATGAATACGCTTCTTGAAAAAGCGAGGGAAAATCCCACCCTTAAAACAATGAGAAAATTTATTCAGTTCAGAGACCCTGAAAAGGGCAATGTTTGCGGAAATGGCGAGATTTATGCGCCGGGATGTCCTCCGTCAGAATACACTGTAAGAACCATAATATGGCTTCTTAAAGAAGGCAGGGCTCTATGGTGGGCAAGGCAGAAGGATAAACCATCCTTTGAAAATCCGATGCCAGAGGTGAAATTTGAAAATGTTTTTTTATGGGACTGAAAAATGTTTATAGCAAGTCTGGTCGCGATTATTCTAATTGTTTTGTTTTTGCCCTTAACTGTTCACAGGGTGGAAAAAAACCTTGAGTTGTTTTTGTTTTTGATGGGAATTATTTCTGCTTCAATTTCTCACTTTTTTGGTCCTGAAAATGTCTGGTCCCTGCATCTTGTTGAAGAAGCGCTTATCGAACCAATCAAGATTACACTTGCTGTTTTTATTGCTGGATTTATTTTCAAAAAATTCAGGCAGCAACTTACTGCTGGCATAGCAAAAAGCGAGGAGATTCTTGGACCGCGTCTTTTTGCATTTTTGTTCATTGTTATCCTGGGGTTTATTTCAAGCATAATCACAGCGATTATTGCGGCAATAGTACTGGTTGAAATAATAAACGCGCTCCCGCTTGATAGAAAATTTGAGATAAGAATGACCATAATCGCCTGTTTCGCAATAGGAATCGGGGCTGTTTTAACTCCGATAGGAGAGCCACTTTCAACAATAGCGACAGCAAAACTTAAAGGAGACCCATACCATGCCGGATTTTTATTTTTGTTCAAGCATCTGTGGGTTTATGTTGTTCCAGCGGTTATACTTCTTGGTATCATCGGTGCTTTTTTAAGAGCGCAACAATCAAAAAATGGTTCAATTCAATCAAAGAAACTTTCTGAAGAAGGAACAAAAGAAATTTCATTAAGAGCCGGCAAGGTTTATCTTTTTGTTATGGCTTTAATTTTTCTCGGCTCAGGATTTAAGCCGGTAATTGATATGTATATTGTTCCACTCGGAGATGCCGCGCTTTACTGGATAAACACGGTTTCTGCTGTTTTAGACAATGCGACGCTTGCCTCTGCTGAAATAAGCCCGAGAATGCGTATTGACCAGATTCAGTTTGCTCTGATGGGGCTTTTGATTTCAGGCGGAATGCTTATTCCAGGAAATATCCCGAATATTATCGCGGCAAGCAAACTTGATATTAAGAGTAAACAATGGGCAAAATTCGGGCTTCCTCTGGGTTTCGTATTGCTTGTGGTGTATTTCGTTATTATGTATGCCTCACTGCACCAGTGATTTTTATAAAATTATTCTACTGTGATTCCTTTTTGCTTCTTTTTTTCTTCTTTTCCTTTACTGGTTTTATATCAAGCGCCTTCAATTGTCCATCCGTGGTCTTTCTATATTTCACCTGAACATTTTCACCCGCGGATATCGTTTTGAGTTTGTTTTCTGGAGCAAAAAATCTTGTTTCATTTGATTGCTGATCTCTTATTTTGAAGCAATACAGAGAAGTATCCACTGATACTACCTCGCCCTGATTTCTTTCTCTTTTTTCTGCATAGCAGGTAATACAAAGAAAAATAGAGAAAGCAATAGTAAAAAGCCGGCACCTCATTCTGCCTCCTTTTTTATACCCATAATCTTCATCAACTTTTCTCTTCCCCTTTCATAATCAGGGCTATTTACCCTTCTTTTTCCGCATCCGCTGTGCCACATTGAAGTTGAGGGATTGTCAAACCTGCATATTTGAAGTGTGGACGGAATTTTTTCAAGAATCATTCTGTACAGAGCTAGTGCATTCATTGTAACGCCGTAGTCAAGTCCCAATCTTTGCAATACTCTCATATCCCTCAGCTGGTTTGAAAGACCGCCTTTTCCAAGGGAATGAACACATTTGTTTTCAGCCCGCGAAGGGCACGGTCCGCACATCATCCAGTCAGCTCCTTCAACAAGTGTGATTTTAACATCTGGTTGTCTCAGAATAAGCTGAAGCATTTCAGGAAGATTATCGTATGCCTGAGATGGTTTTACTCCGCCTCCATACTGGCATACGGCGCACAAAAGAATGTGAGGTCTTGTTTTTATTCCTGTTTTTTTCGCTTCATACATTGCTTTCAATGATTCTCTCTTGCTTTTTTCAATATCATCAGGGGTTCTTGGTGGAATTATTATTCTGATGCCCTGTTTTCTTGCCTTGTGCGACGCTATACTTTTTGACAATTCGTTACAATACAGCGCAGTCAAAGATAACTGTGTTTCTCTTGATTTTTCATAGTATCCTTTTGCGGCATTCTCGCATAATGGCTTTCCATCAAAAAGACAGATGCCATTGAGGTTTCTGATTTTATGAAAAATCCTGATAAAAAGAATCCGCGCGGTAAGGGTTACACCGGGTGAAAGGTCAAGTTTCTGAAGTATCTCAAGGTCTCTCTTTCTTGTACCAGTGCTTTTTTCGCCTTTTAAATCCTGGAAAGAAAAAATGTCTCCTGCTTTGCACCGTAAAGTAACAGGAATGTCAGGTTTTTTTTCGACTCTTTCAAGAATTTTTTTCAACCTTGCTTCAAAAGGACCATCAGGACTTTTCCCGAGATGACATATCAGGCATAATGAGTCCGAAGGCTTTATTGTAATTCCACCATACATCTTTTAATCCCTATCTTGATTTGAAGACCTCAAACAAAATTAAAATGATATCTATGATGAAAAGAACAACAATCGCTATCTCTGCGACAACCATTCTTGTTGTCTGAAATCTCTCCCATTCCTTGGCGTAGAGTGACTCAATAATATTTAACTTGTTTCTTACAGCAAGTTTCCACCTGTCGAGATAAAAGCGGTTTGACGCAGCTGTGTATACCTTTGCAAGATAAAGATCCCCAACAAGCTTCAAAAAGTTTTCAAGCCGGTCAATAACATCGGATATATCAAGTTTTATCCTTGAAAACCTGCTCAACACTGATGAAATTGTAACTATTTTCAGCTTTCTTTTTCTCTGCGCAGCAAGGTCATCGTATGCATTTTCTA
>JAMWBU010000012.1 GCA_023819255.1 Candidatus Omnitrophota bacterium | reverse complement strand
AGGTGGTTGATGTTATAGGAAAAAAGTATGCCGAAATTTTTGGTGTGCACCTGATGTTTCTCAAAGACAAATTTTTAAGGGAACAGACAATTAGAAACATCAAGATGAGTAGAGTTGAGGCTGCTCACGCTTTCCATAAGACAATTGAAAATTTGCAGAGCATTTTTGGCAAATCGGCAGGGGATTTTGCAAAGGATAAAATACGCGATCTTTTAGATGTCGCCGAAAGAGTTTTTTCATATCTGAAAGAAGAGGACAGGACAAGGATTTTTAACAAACCTGTTATAGTTGTGGCTCATGATTTATCGCCATCTCAGACAGTTTCGTTTGAAAAAAAATATGTAATGGGTTTTGCGACAGAACTTGGAAGTGGAACGTCCCATACGGCGATTATGGCGAAAGCGCTTGAAATTCCAGCCGTTGTGGGGCTCGGAGATATTCTTGGAGGAATTGAAGACGACCAGCAGGCGATTTTAGACGGAATAGACGGACATCTTATAGTTGAACCCCAAATTTCAACTGTCAAAGAATATGAAAACAAAAAAGAAGTCTTTATCAAACAGCGCAAGTCGTTTTACCTGACGAGAAAACTTGTTGCTGAGACCCCGGATGGCTTCAGGGTCAATCTGATGGCCAATATTTCAATGCCAGAAGAGGCAGCTACGGCTCTGAAATATGGCGCTGAAGGAGTGGGGCTTTTCAGAACAGAGTTTCTTTTTCTCAACAGAAATGATCTGCCGTCTGAAAACGAACAATACGAATCTTACAGAAAAGTTGCATCAGTGATGGGCAAAAGAGAAATTGTTATAAGAACTCTTGATATTGGCGGCGATAAATTTATGTCAACTTTTCAATCCTCAATGGATTTGAATCCTTTTCTTGGCTGGCGAGCAATTAGATTCTGTTTGAGCCGGACAGACATTTTTAAGACACAGCTGAGAGCAATCTTCAGAGCAGGAGCGCACGGAAACTTCAGGATTATGATACCAATGGTTTCAACTCTTGAGGAGATAAAAAAGACATATGAAATAATTGAGGAATCAATAGAAGAGTTGAAGTCAGAACATAAACAATTCAAGAAACTTCCGGTGGGAATTATGATTGAAATACCGGCCGCTGCTCTTCAGACAGAAATTTTTGCAAAAGAGGTGGATTTCTTCAGTCTCGGCACAAATGATTTGATACAATATACGATGGCTGTGGACAGAGTCAATGAGAAGGTATCATATCTTTATCAACCATGCAATCCCGCGGTTGTGAAGCTGATTTCAATAACAGTTGAAGCCGCAAGGCGCGCTAATATCGAGGTTAGCGTATGTGGCGAAACCGCGTCAATACCAGAAACAGCGGTGTTTTTTATGGGATTGGGGATAAAAAAACTCAGTATGGCACCCGCGCTGATTCCACAGATTAAACAGGTTATTCGCAGAATACCATTTTCAATGGCAAAAGAAATATCCGAAAAAGTAAGCGGTTTCTCCACCCATGAGGAAATTTTTGAATTTCTGAGAAAAAATATAAAAAGGATATGCCAGTGATTCTTGACAGCAGGGATTTAATAAAAAAAATTGATAAAAGCGGAATGCTGAAGCTTATTGAAAATTTTGACTCGCAATGTATTGAAGCTGATTCTATCTCTATCGGCGATATTCCAGCGCGCGATTATAATTGTATCGTTTTTGCAGGGATGGGTGGGTCTGCAATAGCAGGGGATATTTTGAAACAAATGTTTGAGCAGCATTGTTCTTTACCATTTATTGTCCACAGAAATTATGGGTTGCCAGATTATGTTAATGACAGATCTTTAGTTTTTGCTGTCAGTTATTCCGGAGATACAGAAGAGACGCTGAGCGCTTTTAGAGAAGCAATGAAAAGGAATGCCTTGGTTGTTTCTTTATCAAGCGGTGGTCAACTTGAAAAACTTTCAAATAAATATGGTGTGTTGTACATCAAAATTCCAGCAGGACAACCTCCCCGATGCAGTCTTGGTTATATATTTTTTCCGCTGGCGAATCTTCTGAGAAAGCTCGGGTATGTGAAGCAGGTGAATGTGGAAAAAATTGCAGAGATTGCGAAAAATTGTGCAAATGTTTATGGCGTGGAATCCAGAGAGAATAAAGCCAAAGAATTTGCAAGAATAATGCGCGGGAAAATTGTTGTGCTGTACTCAGGGGATATTCTTTTGCCTGCAGCTACGCGCTGGAAAACGCAAATGGCTGAAAACAGTAAACAGATGGTGGCTGTGAATGTGTTTCCTGAAATGAACCATAATGAGATTATGGCATGGAATTTTCCTTTAAATTGGATTTCAAATAGCGTCGTCTTTTTCCTTCGCGATACCCGGGACAATGAAAGAGTTAAGCTCAGAATGGATTTGACAGGTAAGATTCTCAAATCAAAATCAACCCCTGTTTATGAAGTGGAAAGTGAGGGGACGCAGGTTGTGGAAAGAATTTTTTCTTTAATACTTCTGGGAGACTGGATAAGTTTTTATCTCGCGCTTTTGAACGGAGTGGATCCGACAGAAATAAAAGAGATATCATATTTAAAGAGAGAACTTGCATCATCTTCTTGACAGAATGTTTATTCATTAAAAACAGGGGGAGGAATGAAAGAGTACTATTTTACATCTGAATCGGTGACTGAAGGACATCCGGACAAGATTTGCGACCAGATTTCAGACGCCATACTTGATGATGTTTTAAGACAGGATAAGAATGGTCGTGTCGCTTGCGAAACACTTGTTACAAGGGGTTTAGTATTTGTTGCTGGAGAAATTACGACAAAGGGTTATGTGGAAATTCCGCAACTGGTAAGAAATCTTCTCAAAGAGATAGGTTATGTTGACAAAGCCTATGGATTTAACTATGATGCGAGCGCCATTATTACAGCGATTCAGGAACAGTCGTCTGATATTGCTCAAGGAGTTGACACAGGCGGAGCAGGAGACCAGGGTATGATGTTTGGTTTTGCTACGAATGAGACAAGTCAATTGATGCCTCTTCCAATTATGCTGGCGCACGCTCTTGTAAGAAGGCTTGCGGAAGTGAGGAAAAAAGGAATTTTGAAATACATCAGGCCTGACGGGAAATCTCAGGTTACTGTGAGATACGCTGGTGATAAACCTGTAGATGTAATGGCTGTTGTTCTTTCTTCACAGCACGATGAGGGTATTTCACAGAAAAAAATTCGCGATGATCTGCGTCAGACAGTCATAGAGCATGTTATTCCCCGGGACCTTCTTGCGAAAAATTATAAATTTTTTGTTAATCCTACAGGTAGGTTCGTGATAGGAGGACCGCAGGCAGATACTGGTGTCACAGGCAGAAAAATTATAGTGGATACATACGGCGGTTTTGGGAAGCATGGCGGTGGTTGCTTTTCAGGAAAAGACCCGACCAAGGTTGATAGAACCGCTTCTTATTTTGCGAGATATCTTGCAAAAAATATCGTGGCTTCTGGAATCGCGGATAAATGTGAGATTCAACTTTCTTATGTGATAGGTCAGAAGCAACCCGTTTCCATTATGGTTAATATGTTTGAAACAGAAAAAGTTCCATCAGAAAAGGTTGTACAGATAATCAGGAAGAACTTTGACCTTTCTCCTTCTGGCATGATAAAAAAACTTGACCTTCTCAGGCCTGTGTTTATGAAAACAGCGTGTTACGGCCATTTCGGAAGAGAGGAAAAAGAGTTCACCTGGGAAAAAACTGATGTTGCCGAAATTTTTGCCAACGCTTTATAAGGGGGAATTTTGTCGGGAAAAATGCAGTATGATATTAAAGATTTGAGTCTGGCTGACGAGGGCAGAAAAAGAATAGAATGGGCATTTCGTGAAATGCCTGTTATGAAAATCTTAAGAGAAAAAGAATCCCCGAACATTTTTAAAAATATTATTATCGGTGCTTGCCTGCATATAACATCAGAAACTGCCAATCTTGTCATAACACTGAAAAAATGCGGGGCAGAAGTTTTACTTGCCGCTTCGAATCCTTTAAGCACGCAGGACGATGTGGCTGCCTGTCTTGTCAGAGATTACAATGTGCAGGTTTTCGGAATCAAGGGTGAAAATAACAAAAGATACAGGGAACATATAAAGCAGATTGCTATGAGGAAACCGGATCTGATTGTTGATGATGGAGCGGATTTGATTGTATTTCTTCACAACAATGTTGATTTCGCAGAGAATGTGAGAGGCGCGACAGAAGAAACAACCACCGGTATTACAAGGATAAGAAATATTGAAAAACAGGGGAAATTGATTTTTCCAGTTATTGGCGTCAATGAAGCGCAGACAAAGCACATGTTTGACAATAGATATGGAACAGGTCAGTCAACCATTGATGGAATTTTGAGAGCAACAAATGTTTTGATCGCAGGTAAGACCGTAGTTGTTTGTGGCTATGGATGGTGTGGCAGGGGAATTGCGAAAAACTTAAAAGGGCTTGGAGCCGATGTTATTATAACAGAAGTTTCTCCGTTGAGAGCGCTTGAGGCTGTGATGGATGGTTTCCGGGTGATGAAAATTAATCAGGCGGCGTCCTGCGGGGATATATTTATCACCGCTACCGGAAATGCCAGAGTGATTTCTGAAAATATTTTTTTGAAAATGAAAAATGGAGCCATTGTTGCCAATGCCGGACATTTTAATGTTGAAATAGACATAATCGGTCTTGAAAGGTTGTCAAAAAAAATCACAGAAGTGAAACCTCTTGTAAAGGAGTTCATTCTTAAAACAGGAAAAAAAATATATCTTCTTGCTGAAGGACGGCTGGTTAATCTTGGATGTGCGGAAGGACATCCATCTTCTGTTATGGATATGAGTTTTGCTGGACAGTTTTTAAGTTTGAAATATTTTATTAACAATCCCGATCTTGCTGTTAAATATCACAATGTGCCTGCAGAGATCGATGAAAAGATCGCGCTTTTGAAATTAGCAGGAATGGGAATAAGAACAGACAGTTTAACCTTGTATCAGAAAAAATACCTCAGGTCCTGGAATCTGGATTAATGATTTGCATCGGACTTACTGGCATTTTTGGTTCGGGAAAATCAACAGTATCTCGAATTTTTAAAAAGATGAATATTCCTGTTATTTCCTGTGATGCTATTGTTGATAAACTATTGAAAAAAAAAGAAATTAAGCGGCAAATCGCACATACATTCGGTGATGAATACCTGGATAAAAATGGCGAAATTGATAGAAAAAAACTTGCAATGCTTGTTTTTTCTTTCCCGCGTCAAAGGGAGAGTCTTAATGAAATTATTCATCCGCAGGTTTTCAAAATGCTTGGAGAAAAGCTTGACATGCATAGAAAAAAAGGTAAAATGGCAGTTGTGGTAGAAATACCTCTTCTTTTTGAAACCCGAAGCGAAAAATTGTTTGATGCCATAATCACTGTTGCTTCCCCGCTCAGCGTTATTAAAGAGCGTTTGAAAGAAAAGTATTCTCCAGAGGAAATAGATATGAGAATTAAGTCCCAGATGCCGCTGGCGAAAAAAATTCGTCTTTCTGATTATGTTATAGACAATTCAGGTACAATCACTCAAATGCAATTCCAGGTAAAAAAAATACTTCAAGATATAATGAGGAGGAATTAGAAATGACAGAAGAAACCAGGGAGTTGAATATAGCGATTTTGAAGAAAACAGCGATTTCTAAATTGCAAAGAATGGCAAGGGAAATGGGAGTTAACGGTGTTAGCGGGTTGACCAAGGAAGATCTGATTTACAGGATTATGCAGGCGCAGGCAGAAAAAAATGGACTGCTTTTTGGCGAAGGTGTTCTCGAAATTCTCCCTGATGGTTTTGGTTTTTTGCGTTCTTCAAACCATAACTATCTTCCAGGCCCGGATGATATTTATGTTTCTCCGTCTCAGATCAAAAAGTTTGGACTTAAAACAGGGGATACTGTTAGCGGTCAGATTCGTCCTCCCAAAGAAAATGAAAAATACTTCGCGCTTCTAAAGGTAGAAATGGTCAACGGTGAAGAACCAGAGAAGATTCAGGATCGTATACCATTTGAAGAATTGACTCCCATTCATCCCAATAAGAGGTTTATACTTGAAACGGTTCCAGAAGAACTTACCACAAGGGTTATTGATCTTGTTTGCCCGATTGGAAAAGGCCAGAGGGGATTGATTGTTTCACCTCCGAGGGCGGGAAAAACAGTGATTTTGCAGAAGATCGCCAACGCGATAGCAACAAATAATCCTGAAGCGCATCTTATAGTGCTTCTTGTCGGAGAACGGCCTGAAGAAGTTACAGAGATGAAAAGATCGGTCAAAGGAGAGGTTGTGAGCGCGACATTTGACGAACCGCCGGATAGACATGTTCAGGTTGCCGAGATCGCTCTTGAAAGAGCGAAAAGGCTTGTTGAACACAGGAAGGACGTTGTGATCTTGCTTGACAGCATTACAAGACTTGCAAGAGCGCATAATGTGCTGGTTCCTCATAGCGGGAAGATTATGACAGGTGGACTTGAATCGAATGCTCTTGATAAACCCAAAAGGTTTTTTGGTTCAGCAAGAAATGTGGAAGAAGGAGGTAGCCTCACCATACTTGGCACGGCTTTGATAGATACCGGAAGCAAAATGGACGATGTTATTTTTGAAGAATTCAAAGGTACAGGAAACATGGAAATAAATCTTGACAGAAAGCTATCGGATAGAAGAACATTTCCTGCTATGGACATTAATCGTTCAGGCACAAGAAGGGAAGAATTACTTGTTAACGCTGATGAACTTCAGCTGATGTGGCTTTTAAGAAAAATTCTTGCTCCTCTGAATCCTGTGGAAGCAATGGAACTATTGATTTCAAGACTGAAATCAACCCGCTCAAATATTGAACTGCTTATGAGTTTAAAACAGGCAAGAGAAACATCAAGGTGAAAGGAGGACTTTTATGGGAATATGGATTGGAAGGGGAAGGAAGGCGCGTCTTTGTTATGGCTTTGACGATATATCACTTGTTCCGGGCAGCGTGACAATCAATCCTGCGGATGTTGATATTTCTGTTGATATTGCCGGGATGAAACTTGATGTTCCGATACTGGCTGCCGCAATGGATGGAGTTGTTGATACAGGATTTGCAGTCGCTTTTGGCAAAGCTGGGGGCCTTGCAGTATTAAATTTGATGGGAATCTATACCAGATACGAAGATCCATACTCGGTAATCGAAGAAATCATTTCCTGCCCTCAGGAAAAAGCCACGGCACTGATTCAAAAAATCTATCACGAACCCGTGAAAGAAAATCTTATTGCAAGAAGGATTCAGGAAATAAAAAAAGAAAATGTTATTTGCGCGGTGAGTTCAATACCACAGAATGCTGAAAGGTTTGGCGCGATAGCGCAGGAAGCTGGAGTTGATGTATTTGTTGTTCAGTCAACAGTGACCACCGCAAAACATATTTCCAGCACATATAAACCTCTTGATCTTTCTTCATTTTGCGCTTCAATGAAATTCCCTGTAATAGCTGGCAATTGTGTCACCTATCAGGTTGCTCTTGATCTTATGGAAACAGGCATAGCAGGGCTTCTTGTTGGAATTGGCCCGGGTGCGGCGTGCACAACTCGCGAGGTTCTGGGTATTGGCGTTCCACAGGTTGCCGCAACGTGCGATTGCGCGGCTGCCAGAGATTTTTTCTATAAAAGAACCGGAAGATATGTTCCTATTATTGCCGATGGAGGTATGATAACCAGCGGCGACATCTGCAAGGCGTTTGCTTGCGGGGCGGACGCAGTTATGGTTGGTTCGGCTTTCGTTAGAGCGCAGGAAGCGCCAGCGAAAGGTTATCACTGGGGAATGGCAACCTCTGATGAGAATCTGCCGAGAGGAACAAGAATCAGACTTGGCACAGTGGGCCCTATCAAACAGATACTTTTCGGTCCGTCGAATACAGACGATGGATCACAGAATTTAATAGGAGCTCTGCGTCTATCAATGGCAAGTTTGGGCGCGAGGAATATAAGAGAAATGCAACTTGTTGAGATAGCAGTCGCTCCGTCAATAAAAACAGAAGGAAAGATTTATCAGGTGGCGAAAAAACAGGCAATGCTTGGAAAATGAAAGATTTTGTTCATCTGCATTTACATACTGAATATAGTTTGCTGGACGGTATGTGCCGTATAAGCGAGATTACTAAACTCGCTCATCAATATGGGATGCCCGGGGTCGCTATCACTGATCACGGCGGCCTTTTTGGGGTGGTTCATTTTTATGAAAGCGCCATAGAAAACGGAATAAAGCCTATCATTGGATGTGAAATGTATATGGCGCCTGAGAGTCGTTTTGAAAAAAAGGCCGCGGATAGAAAAAAAGGGTATGCCTATCATCTCACCGTTCTTGCGGCGAATAACAGGGGTTATGAAAATTTACTGGAATTGTCAACCCTGTCTTATCTTGAAGGATACTATCATAAACCCCGAATTGACAGGGAATTGCTTTCAAAACTTTCAGAAGGTTTGATTGTTTTAAGCGGATGTCTGCAGGGTGAAATCAACCAGTTACTTCTTTCCAATCGGGAAGAAAAAGCATTATCAACAATCGCCTGGTATCTTGATGTCTTTGGCAGAGAAAATTTCTATCTTGAACTTATGGATGTGGGGGTTTCTCAGCAGAAGGAAACCAACAGACGTTTGCTTGAAATCGCGAAAAAAAATAACATAAAGGTTGTTGCCACAAATGACTGCCACTATAAATTACAGAGCGACGCATTTGCGCATGGAGTCCTTTTGTGCATACAGACAGGCGCAAATATTGACGATGAAAAAGAGAAAAGATTGACATTTCCAAGCGCTGAATTCTATTTCAAAAGTCCGGAACAGATGCAATCTTTGTTTAAGGAAGTTCCTGATGCAATAAATAACACCATAGAAATTTTTGAAAAATGCAATGTAATACTTGATTTTTCAACAAATCACATCCCGCATTTCCCTGTCCCTGATGGAATGGCTGATTCTGATTATCTTGAGAAACTTGTTCGGCAGGGCTTACAGGAAAAATTTAATATAGATATTGAGAAAGAAGAAAATGACATTACAAAAAGAGTAAAGTATGAAATAGAAATTATAAAGAGAATGAATTTTTCCAGTTATTTTCTCATTATCCACGATATAGTAAGAGAAGCGAAAAAGAGACAGATAGCAGTTGGACCCGGCCGTGGTTCAGGAGGCGGAAGTTTGGTGGCGTATCTTCTTGGTATAACTCAGATAAATCCGCTGAAATACGATCTTTTGTTTGAACGATTTCTTAATCCAGAGAGAATTTCAATGCCTGATATCGATCTTGATTTTGATGATACTAAAAGAGAGCAGGTTATTGACTATATAAGGAACAAATACGGGCAGCAAAATGTCGCTCAGATAGCGACCTTTGGCACAATGGGGGCAAGGGCTGTGGTTCGAGATGTGGGCAGAGCGTTAAAGATGAGTTTTTCAGAGGTTGGTAAAATAGCAATGCTTATTTCTCCGGACCCAGGAACTTCCTTAAAGGTAGAAATATCGCAGAATCAGGAACTGAAAAGGTTGATTTCCGCCGATGAAAGAATTAAAAAACTTTTTGATATTTCTTTGAGTCTCGAAGGCCTGGCGAGGCACGCTTCAACACATGCCGCAGGGGTCGTTATAACAGATAAACCGATATTTCGTTATGTTCCATTATTCAGAGGAACCAGGGGTGAAGTAAGCAGCCAGTTTGAAATGAAAAGTATTGAAAAGATTGGGTTATTGAAAATCGATATTCTCGGCCTCAAAAATCTGTCAATGATAGAAGAGACTATAGAACTTGTTAAGAGGCATAAAAAAATTGAGATAAAAGAATTTCCGGAAAACGACAGCAAGACATATGATATGTTGTGCCGTGGAGAATCTATTGGACTGTTTCAGATGGAAAGTCAGGGAATGCAGGAACTTTTGAAAAAAATTAAACCTAAAGTTTTTGAGGATCTTATAGCTATACTTGCTCTTTACAGACCAGGTCCAATGCATAGCGGAATGGTTGATCAGTATATAAAGAACAGAAAGGAACCTTCTAAAATCAAGTATGATCATCCTGTTATGGAATCTGTACTTAAGGCGACACACGGAGTTATTCTTTATCAGGAACAGGTGATGAAACTTGCGAGCGTGATTGGTGGTTTTACGATGGGAGAGGCAGATATTCTGCGCAAGGCGATGGGAAAAAAAGACCCGGACCTTCTTGAAAAGCAAAGGGAAAAATTTCTTAAAGGCGCAAAACAGAACAAAATTTCGCAGGATGTTGCAGACAGAATATTCAACAATATGGCGAAATTCGCCGGATACGGTTTTAACAAATCCCATAGCGCGTGCTATGCGATGATTGCTTATCAGACAGCTTTTTTGAAAGCCAACTATCCACTTGAATATATGACGGCTCTTCTAAACAGCGAAATTGGTGATGAGGAAAAAATCAGGTTGTATATAGAGGAAGCAGAACGTATGAATATATGGATTTTACCTCCGGATGTTCAGGAAAGTCAGGAAAAATTTTCCATAGTGGGAAATGATATACTTTTTGGACTTTCCGCAATAAAAAATGTTGGACAGGCTGCGATTCAGTCAATACTTGAAGCCAGAAAAGAAAGAAAATTTGAGTCTTTATTTGATTTCTGTCAGAGGGTGGATCTCAGATTAATCAATAGGAAGGTGATAGAAAGTCTTATCAAAGCTGGAGCATTCGATTCGTTTGAAAAACCAAGGTCTCAGCTCTATGCCTTAATGAATGAGGCGATTGAACATGGCAGCAAAATACAGAAATTGAACTCGGACGGTCAGCTTTCAATTTTTTCAAAAACTGAAAAAATTATGCCTCCTCCGGTACACAACGCAATTTCAGAACTGCCAGAATGGTCTGAGGCGAAACTTCTTTCTTTTGAGAAAGAAATGCTGGGCGTTTACAGGACAGGACATCCTTTGGAAAATTGTCGGGAGACCATTTCAAATTTTGTTGATGTTTTCAGCAATCAGATTGGCAAATTGACTGAAGGAAAAGAATACTGGTTTGGTGGGCTTATTCAAAATCTCAAGCGAGTCACAAATAAAAAAGGTGATAAAATGGCTGTGGGCGAACTGGAAGACTTGCACGGAAAAATAGAGGTTGTTTTTTATCCTCAGATATATGAGAATATCTCAAGCTTGCTAAAAATCAGCAACATAGTTTTTGTTAAGGGGAAGGTTGAACACAGACTGGAACGAAGTAGAATAGTGGCAAAGGATGTGGCAACGATAAATACGATTCTTGAAAAGCATGTCAGGAATCTTACCATTACTTTGAACAAAAATACTGAAATGGATAAACTTGCTCAATTGAGGGATATACTTGGTAATTACAGAGGAGTGTCCACAGTTTTTATTGTAATAAACGATGAAAATAACAGTTATGTAAAGGTGAAGTTGAATAAGTTTCAGGTTGCTATTGTGCCGGAATTGATTGAAAAATTACAGAATGTTATTCCTGATGGCTTTTCTTTAACCCGGTTATGAAACAGATCATAAAGACCCTTTCCTGGAAACACGATTTTCTTGAAATAATAGACCAGACGGTTTTACCTGAAAAGGAAAAATACATTAAACTTTTCACAATCGAGGATGTTTATGAAGCGATAAAGACGTTAAAAATAAGAGGGGCTCCTGCGATCGGGCTTGCAGCGTCTTTTGGTCTACTGCTCGCCGCTAAAAGGTCGATGGGAAAGAACAAGAAAGATTTTTATTGTGCCATTGATGAGGCAATAGAATTCATTAAGAACTGTCGTCCTACCGCATACAACCTGTTTTACGGAGTCAAAAGGCTGCAGACCATCGTAAAAGAAAATCAAGATTTGTCTTCAGAAGAAATTGTTGAAAAATTGGAATATGAATGTATGAAAATGTTTCGCCAGGATATTGAAAGTTGTGCGGCAATAGCACGCTATGGAGAAAAACTTATAAAAAATAACATGGGAATACTTACGCATTGCAATGCCGGCGCACTGGCTACGGGTGGAATAGGAACTGCTCTTGCTCCAGTATATCTGGCTGCTAAGAAAGGGAAAAACATTACTGTTTATGTTGATGAGACAAGGCCGGTTTTGCAGGGCGCGCGGTTAACAATGTGGGAATTGAAAAAATTCGGTATAAGAGCCATTCTGGTATGCGACAATATGGCAGGATTTCTCATGCAGCAAGGAAAAATAGATATGGTTATCACTGGCGCCGACAGGATCGCAAGAAATGGTGATACAGCGAATAAGATAGGCACTTATTCTGTTGCTGTATGCGCAGCGTTTCACAAAATTCCGCTTTATATTGCCGCTCCTTTTTCTACCTTTGATTTTTCTATATCGGATGGAAATAAGATACCCATTGAACAACGTGATAAGAAGGAAGTCCAGTTTATTATGGGCAAGAGAATCGCGCCTTACGGAATAGATTGTTATAACCCTGCCTTTGATATCACGCCGTCTTGTCTAATCGCTGGATTTATCACTGAACGGGGGATTTTGCAGCCCGATAAAATTTCGCGCTTGACGAATAAAAAAAAATAGTTTATTATAATAGATGCCGGCAACCATAGCCGAGGGGAAACACCCGTTCCCATCCCGAACACGGCCGTTAAGCCCTCTGGCGCCGATGGTACTGTCCGCGAGAGTGGGCGGGAGAGTAGGTGTTGCCGGCATTATTATTGTCTTACGGTAATTGATCCTCAAGTTTTGCTATTTATACCAGTTTGTCTTCAAAATTATAATAGCGTCGATGGTTTCTCTGTTATTATTCTCACCAACTTTTCAGGAAAGGGTGCAGCAGGTTTGTTTTGATCCTGATTTTTTAAGTGAAAAATGAATGAGTAATAAAATGGCGAAAAACTTCAGTGAAGGTAAAGGCGAATATATGATGATTTTTTTGTGTCCAGGTTTAATAAATTAAGACCATTAAGGTACTTTCATCCGGGAATATTATTTTAGTTTAGTCAGGATCGGCGCCGTGATGGTGCTTTATTATTTTGCCTTCGACCATAAATACAACATCCTCGCATACATTTGTTGAAAGGTCCGCAATTCTTTCGAGATTTTGCGCTATTCTGAGGAGATGTAGCGCTCTTTCTATGGTGGAGGGATCATTGATCATATATGTTATAAGTTCTCTGAGGATCTGATTTCGCAAATTGTCCACATTTTCATCCCTTCTACAGACATCCTTTGCCATCTTTGGATCCTGCTCAATGTAAGCTTTTATGCTATCATTAAGCATTTTTGTGGCTTCATCCGCCATTCTTGGTATATCTATCAGGGGTTTCAAATCAGGCCTTTCAATTAAAAACAGAGCGCTTTCACATATATTTACCGCATGATCTCCCATTCTTTCAAGGTCATTGTTAATCTTCAAAATCATTAAGATTGTTCTCAAATGAGACGCTTTTGGAGCGAATTGCGCTATCGCTTCAATACACATTTCTTCTATTTCCAACTCAAGTTCATTTGTTTCCGGTTCGTCAATCTCTATTATGTGCTTCAATCCGGAGGATTCTTTGCTAAGAAGGAACTTAATGCTTCCATCTATAATTTTTTCTGTCAGAAGCGAAAATTCAATAAGTTTCTGTTTTATTTCTTTTAATCGATTTTCAATCATAGGATGCCTCCTTATCCAAATTTTCCAGTCAAATATTCTTCAGTTTTCTTATTTTTAGGCGCTGTGAACACTTCTTTTGACAATCCAAATTCCATAAGTTCTCCAAGATATAGAAATGCTACATAATCTGAAATCCTTGCTGCCTGTGCTATGTTATGCGTAACTATCAATATTGTAATGCTTTGTTTTAATTCTTCCATTAATTGTTCGATCAATAGAGTTGATTTTGGGTCCAGTGATGAGGTGGGTTCATCGAGAAGTAATATGTCAGGATTCATAGCAAGCGCTCTCGCGATACAGAGCCTTTGCTGTTGACCGCCTGATAAAAAGGTTCCTCTTCTATGGAGATTATCTTTTACTTCTTCCCATAATCCTGCTTTTTGAAGAGAATTTACAACAATATGGTCCCTTTCGCCTTTTTTTAATTTAATCCCATTCAATATAAAACCAGAAATCACATTTTCATATATACTCATTGTGGGAAACGGATTTGGCCGCTGAAAGACCATTCCTATTTTTCTCCTCACAATGATTGGATTGATAGAGTAAATGTCTTCATCGTGAAGCAAAATTTTCCCTGAAAAAACAGCGCCGGGTGAGAATTCATGCATTCTATTTATGCATCTGATAAGAGTGGTTTTGCCACACCCGGAAGGTCCCATAATCGCGGTAATCCTGTTCTGTTCAACAGAAAAATCGATATTTTTCAGTACAAGACATTTTCCAAAACCTGCGCTAAAATTTTCAATTTTTAAAATTTGACTTTCCATTTTTTTGAAATTATCCTTGAAAAAATGTTAAGAGTCAAAACAATTATCAAAAGAACCAGTGCAGCCGCCCACGCTATTTTATGCCATTGTTCATATGGACTGGTAGTATAATTGAACACTACCAGGGGAATTGTGTTCATTGGTTTTGTGAGATTAAGATTCATAAACGGATTGCCGAATGCGGTGAAAAGTAGCGGAGCTGTCTCTCCCGCGATTCTTGATATGGCAATGAGTGTGCCTGTAATAACACCGCTTAATCCCGCGGGCAGAATCACCTTCAGTATTGTCCTGTAATATGGAACGCCAAGAGCAAAAGATGCCTCTTTGAGGCCGTAGGGTATAATGGCAAAAGTTTCTTCGGTTGATTTAATGACGACAGGCAGCATAATTATGGCAAGGGCTATCCCGCCAGAAAGGGCAGAAAATGTTTTCATCGGTTTTACAATCCATAAATACGCGATAATACCTATGACTATGGAAGGAATACTTGAGAGAATATCTACTGACGTTCTGAGAATTTCTGAAAAAGCGTTTTTCCTGTTTTCTGATAAATAGATACCTGCAAGTATTGATAGCGGTGTGGCAAGAAGAAAAGCTATGCCAGTTATTATAAATGTTCCAATAATTGCGTTCAAAATACCTCCTCCCTGCTCTCCTACTGGTTTTGGCAAATGGATGAAAAAATCAAGATTTATTGAAGAAGCGCCATTTTTTATGATAAAACCGAGTATGAGAAAAAGAGGTATACAGGCGCTAAAAGCCATAACTATTATAATTAAACTGAAAAAAAAATCCTTGACAATTCTTTTTTTTAACTGTCTCATATATAAAAATCTTATGTATGAACCGTGAATCTTTTTATTATAATCTTGCCTGTAACGCTTATGATGGTTGTCACCATAAAAAGAACCACTCCAATTTCAACAAGGCTTGAAAGATGTAAATGGCTTACTGCTTCTGTAAATTCATTCGCAATAACTGAAGCCATCGTGTTTCCAGGTGCGAAAATATTTGACGGCATAAGATTAGAATTGCCGATGACCATTGTGACAGCCATCGTTTCGCCAATTGCTCTGCCAAGAGCAAGAAGTATGCCAGCGATTATTCCTGACCTGCAATATGGAAGCACAATATATCTGATTACCTCAAACCTTGTACTGCCAAGGGAATATCCTGCTTCCTTTATTTCAGCGGGGACCATCTGTATAATTTCTCTTCCCAGGGATGCGGAAAAAGGAATGATCATTATTGAAAGAATTACTGATGCAGTAAATATACCTACACCATAAGGAGCTATACCAAACTTTGTCTGCAAATATCTTATTACAGGCACAACCAGAAATAAACCAAAAAACCCATAAACAACAGATGGAATCCCGGATAAAAGGTCCACTGAGTTTTTCAAAAATCCTGCAAAAAATGACTTTTCTCTTATAAAATCACCACCAAGATAGATGGAAACAGCCAGTGAAAATGGCACTGAAATCAAAAGAGCCAGAAAAGAAGTTATAATCGTGCCTGTGATGAATGGTAGGGCGCCATACTCTTCAAAAACAGGGTCCCAAATTCTGACGGTAAAAAATCTAAAACCAAACGCTTTTATGGATGGCATGGAATCTATAACCAGAGATACCAGTATGGAAATAACAAGCAGCAGAACAGCCAGCCCTGAAAGAAAAACTACTTTTTTGAAGAAAAAATCCGGCATTATATCAGAGATTTTAAAAAGTCTTTTTACTCTTGAAAACTGTTTCCAGTCAGGATTTATGTGGCATATTCTGTGCTTGTTATTTTCCATATTTTTATGTAATATTGTATCACAAAAAATCTACTTGATCAGATTTTTCCCGTCATAGGTTATTAACTTGATTAAGTTTTCCGCTTTTTTTACGGCTTCTTTCGAAAGCGGAGCATAGTGAAGTTCTTCTGTGTATTTTTGCCCTTGATGGGTCATCCACCAAAGCAAGTCAACCAGAGTTTTTGCTTTTTCAAAAGTTCTGTTTCCATAATTTTGTTCTTTATACACAAGTATCCAGGTAAATCCGCTTATTGGATAGCCATCGCTTGCATCAGTATTTGTGATTGAAACTCTCATATCGTCTGGTAGTTTTATATTTGCTGACGCGCTTGTGCTTGCAAGTGTTGGTTTTATAAAATTGCCGCTTTTATTCTGGACGTTTGCAAAAGGAATTTTATTTGAGAGCGCGTATATGAGTTCCACATAACCTATCGAAGAAGGTATTTGTTTAACAAGACCTGCAACCCCAGTATTACCTTTGCTACCAAGTCCGCATGGCCAGTTTACAGCGGTTCCGCAACCAACCTTATCTTTCCACTCCTGACTGACATTGCTCAGGTAATCTGTAAAGATAAATGTGGTTCCGCTTCCATCTGACCTGTGAACAGTCACAATATTCATATCAGGAAGTTGTGTTTTTGGATTTAACTTTTGTATTTTTGGGTCATTCCATTTCTTGATTTTGCCCAGAAATATATCAGATACGAGTTCAGGGGTAAGATTGAGTTCGTTGACGCCGCTAAGATTGTAAGCAAGAACGACCGCGCCCATACAGATTGGAATGTGAAGTACCGGTTCCATCTGTTTCATTTGTTCATCAGTAAGGTATGCGTCAGAGCCCCCAAAATCAACTGTTTTTGCCATAAGTTGTCGAATTCCGCCGCCTGAACCTATGGATGAATAGTTTACTTTTATTCCTTTTTCTTTTTGATACGCATCGAACATTTTCGAGTAGAGCGCGTATGGAAAAGAGGCTCCTGCGCCTATCAGTTCGTTGTCTGCAGCTTTTGCGACATAATTTCCCCCAAGAACCAAAGCAGCCAAAAGCACTACTATAAATCTTTTTAATAATTTCCTTTTCATCTTCTTCTCCTCCTCTGTTATTTTAAATTAGTATTTTATTTGTACCTGTGAAAACCATTCATTGCTGTTAGTTTCTATTTTACCACCTTTATCATCACTTCTCCATCTATAGTTTGTGCTAAACTTAACATTTTTACCAAGGTAGTAATTCAAGCCTGTTGTAAATATCGTTTGGGTATTTTTAGATACTTTGGTATTTGGGTCATATACCTCATACTTTAAAACAGGTTCAATTGAGTTGGAGTTAGAAAGCGGGAAGTTATACGCAACTTGAACAAAATATCCATCGCTCTTTGTCGATACATTTGTCGCTTTCTTTTCTACATCCTGGGTTAGATATTCTGCAAGCGCTCTGAAGTTTTTGTAGTTGTATTTTAATGTGAATACATTTCTAACCCTATCTTCCGCATTGGCACCTGTTTTCTGTTCCCCTGTTTGATATGCTGTGGCAACCATTAGTCCTGAAAGAGCGTTGCTGGATTTTGCCCAGGGAGAAAAAACAAGCCTTGCGACGATGTCTTTAGATTCATTGTCATCCGAAGTATTTGGACCCGCTCCGTTCACAAGAGCGACCCCATAATTAACTATTTTGTCAAAAAGGTCGCCGCTGACCATAATACCTCTGTCATATTCCTGTGAAATTTTACCCACAGGCAAGGACCTTTCAATTGTGTCAAGAGCAGATGAGGAGGTAAGGTATTCTTCAGAATACGGTATCTTAAACTGGCCGAGAGTAATGTTTGCCTGTGGAAAATGTGTGAATTTCACCCATGCGTCAGTCAGAAGATCATTGTTTTTCCCTTTAACTAAATCAAATTCAATCTTGTACGCGACATTATCAATGATGTCTCCGGAAATAGCCGCTCTTACTCTTTTTGCGTAGAATTCATCTATTTTCCCTTTGTACTCGTAGTTATCATACCTGATCTGACCGTATCCGCCGATTTTCATGTTTTTTGCCGCAGCCGTCTTGATTGAATTTTTTTCAGCGTCCTGTTTTTGCTTTTTTGCGATGTTTTCCACAGCCGTCATGATTTCTTTACTCTCATCCTTTGTTATCGTACCTTTTTCAACCAGAAGATTCAGAAGAATATACATCTCCTCTTTGCTTGCTTTTGCCTGCGGCGCCCAAAATAGAAGACCTGTTAGCGCCAGAAAAATCAACCATCTTTTCATTTTTGCACCTCCTTTGTTTTTTAAAATTACCGTCTCCCTTCTCACTTCTTCCTTGCCCATACAAACCTCCTTTCTTGTTAAGAAAAAATTTTTTTCACAGATATGCTATTGTTTTTTTTTAAACTTTGAATAAAGAATTTGTTAAGATTCTGTTAAGAATGGAATTTACAAAGGAAGCGTGATTATGAATCTTGTTCCTTTTCCAGGCGTGCTTTCAACCTCAATTTTTCCATTATGCTGTAAAACTATACTTTTTACAATGGAAAGTCCCAGGCCTGTCCCACCTGTTTGACGGGATCTTGCTTTGTCCACCACATAAAACTTTTCAAAAATTTTTGCAAGGTGGGCCTTCTCAATGCCTATCCCTGTGTCTGCCACTTCTATTTTAATAGTTCCTGTTTCCTGCTGGTAGGTCAACGAAATTTCTATTATGCCTTTTTCAGTATATCTTATTGCGTTGTCCAGAAGATTTATCAGCATTTGTTCAATTTTGAATTCATCTCCTGTTATTTGCGGAACGGTATCGTATTTTAGCTGAATATTCAATTTTTTCTGAGCTGCCTTTTTTTCAAAAAGTGAAATAATATTTTTTGCGATTTTTAAAATGTCAACTTTTCCCATTTCGAGATTTATTTCCGGATTTTCAATGTGGCTGATTGTGATAATGTCCTTTAATATTTTTTCCATTCTATCGACATTGTGTAATATAATTTCTATGTATTTTTTTTGTTGCAGGTCTTCTACTTCCTCACCCAGTGTTTCAATATATCCTTTAATCGCAGTGAGAGGCGTTTTCAGTTCATGGGACACCGCAGTCAGGAACTCTTTTCTTCCGCGTTCAATGTTTTTAATAGCAGTTATATCAATCAGAATGAGAAGCACTTCTCTGTTTTCAAGAAGCAATAATGATTTGCAGATGAAGTAATTATTGTTAATTCTTATTTCCTGTTCTATTTTTTCTTTTTTTTCAATTGTCTCTCGTACCAATCTGTTTACATCAAAGTTTTTGATTTTTTCCCACCACAGTCCATCCTTTTCTTTTATCTCAAAAACATTAACGAAGCTCTTATTGCATATGTTAATATCTCCGTTTATGTTGATAATTGCAACAGGGAAATCCACAATGTTTATAAACTGATTAAGAATACTTCGTGAAATTTTTTCTTTTTCTTTGAGGTATATTGTTTTTGCATTTATTTCAGCTATGTTTCGCATTATTTTTTCTGTTTCATCTTTTCTTCCAGGAATAGATGGGCTAACTTCGGCTCCTGATTTAATCTTTTCTGTAAACAGCAGAAGTTCTTTTACTGGCAAATATAAAAAATGTGAAATAACAAAGGAAAACGCCAGCCCTGCCGCCAGTAAAATTAACAAAATAGCAAAAAATTTATCAATAAAATTATCTGTTATTTCAGACACTTTGTCGGTGTAAAAACCGCCTCTTATTACAAACTCCGGGTTTTTCTTCGCATAATACACCATATATCTATCAAGTGTTGGACTCCATCTTATTGATGTTCCGTAACCAGTTTCAATCGCCTTTTTGAATTCTGGACTGTCTGAATGATTCTCCATAGAAGATGCATCATTTTCAGAATCCATAAGAACTGTTCCATCAAATAAAATGATGGTTATTCGGATGTCTGTTTTTTTGTCAATTTCACTGATGATTTTTTCAAGATTCTTCTCTTTTGTGACGCCCGGGGCGTTTCCAATTACGCTTTCAATGGTATCAACAACACTTTTTATGTTTTCAGTAATAACCTTGATTTCTTGTTTGCTTAAAAAGTTTTTTACAATGAGCATGCAGGTCAAAAAGAAAAAAATTGTAAGGAAAACATAACCGAAAAGAACTCTGAAGAAAAATTTGTTTTTCATTCGTCTATTTTATATCCTATTCCCCTGACATTTTTTATAAGATTTCCAGCTTCACCAAGTTTTTCTCTCAGTTTCTTTATGTGCACATCAATGGTCCTGTCAATCACTGCTTTTTGCCCCTGCCACAGTAGATCAAGAAGTTTTTCTCTCGAGAAAACCAATCCTTTTTTGCTCAAAAGAATTTTCAGTATGTTAAATTCCGTGGTAGTGAGATGTATCTTTTTATTCTTCACATAAACTTCGTATCTATCATTATCAATGGACAAAATTCCACCGATTTCTTGAATATTATCTTCCTGCGAAAAATCATATCTTTTTAGAATATTTTTTGTTCTTACAACCAGTTCTCTGGGAGAAAAAGGTTTTGTGACGTAATCGTCGGCGCCAAGTTCAAGCCCTATGATTTTATCTGTTTCTTCTGCCTTTGCTGTGAGAATAATCACGGGTATGTTCTTATACACTTGCTCTGACTTAATATGTTTGCAAATTTCCATACCGTCAATATCAGGCAGCATTAAATCAAGCACGATGAGATCCGGGATTTTCTTTTTTAAGAAATTGAGGAGGTCATTTCCGTTTGCGAATTCAAGGACAATGAAGCCTGCTTTTCTCAGATGCAGCGCGATAAGGGAAGAAATATCCTTTTCGTCTTCAACAATAAAAACGGTTTTTCCATTCATGCTATTATTATATAATCTTATAATTATAAAGAGAAAAATAAATTTTTCTACCCCTTATGAAATGGGAAAGAAAGGGTTATTATGATGCTCACATTCAAAAGTAAAATTTCAATGAGAATTCGTATTAATAATTTGCGAGGCGTTTCATTCAATCTTGAAATTCTTTTTCTTAAAAAGTTTTACGCACGCATCGACCACTTTTTCGTCAAAGTGGATTCCTTTCAGTTCTTGCAATTCGGCAATCATCTGATTTATGGTCTTGGCTTTTCTGTAAGGTCTATTTGATAACATTGCTTCACAGGAATCAGCAACAGCGAGGATACGGGCTTCAAAGATAATTTTTTTTTCTGTCAATTTATTTGGATATCCTGACCCATCAAATCTTTCGTGATGTTGAAGGACTGCGTCCGCGACTGGCCAGGGGAATTCTATCTTTTTGAGTATTTCATAACCGGCTTCCGGATGGTGTTTTACCAGATTATATTCGTGGGAATTCAATCCTCCGGGTCTGCTCAAAATCTCGGCAGGCACAACAATTTTTCCTATATCATGAACAAGGCCTGAAATGAGAATTCCTTCAATTGTTTCTGTGTCTGCTCCAAGTTCAATTGCTATTGCCTGAGCAATTTGCGCGACTCTTCTTTCATGCCCAGCAGTAAAAGGATCTCTTTTTTCTAAGGTTGTCGCGAGGGCGTCGATTGTTCCGTGAAACGTCTTTTTCAATCTTGTATGGCTTTTCTCAAGATCTTCTTCGATTTTTTTAAGGTGGGTTATATTTCTTAAAATTACAAGGCCTTTCACAGGGTGTTCAATCAACGGATAGGTTACAATTTCGTACCAGTTGTTGCCTGTGTTGATTATTTCTATATGTCGCGTCAACTCTTTTTTCATTTTTGAAAAAAGATTCTTTACCGTGTCGACAAAAGTTATATCGATGGCAAAATCATCCAGTTTTTTTCCTAAGATTTCATGGTAGGGTTTATTCAAGAGTTGTGCCATGGAAGCGTTGCATTTTATTATCAGTAAATTGGCGTCAAGAAGACAGATTGGTTCAGGGATTGCGTCGAAAATGTTTCGCCATTGTCGAGCGGATTCAAAAAAAGCTACATCTGGCGTTTTCTTCAGGGCTTCAATCTCGCGATATGCCTTTTCTAACTCTTTTTGAAGAAGTTCTACATCTTTCGCTTGCCCTGACGATCTTTTTTGATTATTTTCCTCCGAATTCATTTTTTGTTTCAGGTGAAGAAAAATATCAGGTAGGTTTATCTGAAAGTTTTTTCACCTGCTCCGCCACCTCATAATAGTCAAACGGTTTCAATATACACGCAATCGCGCCCTTCTTTTTCATTTTCTCAATATTTTCCTTCGTTCCATATCCTGTTATCGCAATGACTTTAATGTTTTTTGTGATTGGGTCAGATTTTATTTTTTCAACTATTTCAAATCCATCCATGCCTGGCATTACAATATCAATAATTGCAATATCTGGTTTGAATGTAACCATTAATCTGCCTGCATCAAAGCTGTTTGTTGTACCATAGACATCGAAAGCAGGATTTGATTTTTTTAAGAACAGGACAAGTGTTTTAACAATATTTGGCTCATCGTCAACAACAAGGATTTTTATCTTGTTTTTGGGTTCACTGGCTTCAGATTCCCTTACCTTAATTAATTTCTCAATGTCTTCCTTCGGAATTCTGTAATGGCCCCCAATGGTTTTTATTGCATTTATTCTACCCTCTAATATCCACTGAAAAACAGTTACCCTTGAACAACTGAGGATTTGCGCAACCTGTCCTGTGGTTAGATATTTGCGAATTATCTCTGACATTTTTAACCTTTTTAACAATTTTAACACTATGGATTATTCTGTCAAGTTTTTGTGCAACTGGCGCACAGATATCGCTCTGGCAGCGATGTTTTTCGATTTAAGAAATATTCAACATCATTATCCTTGTGTTTTGTTTTTATGGTATAATTATTCGGGAACTTTTAACTCAGCAAGGGAGGACAATTCATGGGCTCTATCTATAACTTTGGAATTTTTGGCCATAGCAGGTCTGGCAAGACAATTCTTGCGGAATCTATGCTTTTCAAGACAGGAGCGATTGATAGAATGGGAGACATAAATCAGGGAAACACTACTATGGATTATGAAGAAGAGGAAAAACGAAGATTGATGAGCACCAATCTTGCGGTTGCTCATTTCCAGTGGAAAAAAGCCACCTTTCACATGGTTGATTCTCCGGGATATATGGATTTCATAGGTGAACAGATTTCTGCTGTTGAAGCCGTGGATATAGGTATTATCAACATTGCCGCAGATAGCGGTATTGAAGTTGGAACTGAAAAATCCTGGCAACTTTTGTCAGAAAAAAAATTGCCAGTCATAATATTTGTCAATAAACTTGATTCCGAACAATCTGATTTTCAATCAATATTGAAACAGATTAATGATTGGCTCGGGAAAAAAGCAGTGTGCGTTATTGCGCCTTTATTTTCAGGCAATAAGGTTCAATCGGTTGCTAATCTTCTTGACCCCTCAAACCAGAAAGCGCCAGAGTTCCAGAATTTTGTTCAGAATCTTATGGATTCAATTGCTGAAATGGATGATGCCCTGATGGAAAAATATCTTAACGGCGAAGAGCTGACTTCTGAAGAGATTAGCTCTTCGTTCAGCAGGGCGATTATGAATGGTTCTATAATACCTGTGTGCTGCGGGTCAGGACTATCTCAGATAGGGATTGAACAACTGCTTGACTTTATAATAAGCTATCTAAAACCCTGTTCTGAGATGCCATCGCTAAAGGGAAAAAATCAAAAGGGCGAAGAGATTGAAGTAAACAGGTCAGACACTGCTCAGGTTTCAGGAATTGTTTTTAAAACCTACAATGATCCATTTATGGGAAGAATTTCTTATCTGAAGGTTCGTTCAGGAACGCTTGTTTCAAATACCAATTTTTTCAACGCAAGTCAGGGTTCGAAAGAGAGGGTGGGTCAGCTTTTTAAGCTCAGGGGAAAAAAACAGGATCTTGTGGCTGAAGCGTTTTCTGGCGAAATTGTTGCTGTCACAAAATTAACAGGTTTTAAAACATTTGATAGTTTTTCTGACGCTTCTTTTCCTGTAATCTATCCAGTGCCGACTGTTCCGGATGCGGCGATTTCTTTCTCTCTTGCGCCAAAGGTAAAAGGCACAGAGGATAAACTTGGCGCGGCAATTTCAAAGATTATGGATGAAGATCCATCAATAAAGATTTTCAGGGACACAGATACGAATGAAACTATTATTGCAGGTATGGGAGATGTGCATCTCGATGTTGCCATAAACAAGTTTAAGGAGAAATTTGGAGTGGAAGTTGTCAGAGGAACTCCAAAAATTGCGTATAAGGAAACAATCACCTCGACTGCAAGCGCAGAAGGTAAACACAAGAAACAGACCGGCGGCAGAGGACAGTACGGACATTGTTTTTTGAAGGTTGAACCTCTTCCACGGGGCAAGGGTTTTGAGTTTGTTGATGAAATTTTTGGGGGAGCAATCCCGCGTCAGTATGTGCCTTCTGTTGAAAAAGGGGTTAAAGAAGCGATGTCAAAAGGCGTGATTGCCGGCTATCCCATAGTGGATATAAAGGTCACTGTCTATGATGGTTCATACCATGTTGTTGATTCTTCTGATATAGCGTTTCAGCTTGCCGGAATCCTGGCTTTGCAAAAAGCGGTTCAGGACGCTAAGCCGGTTCTTCTCGAACCAATAATGAATGTGGAAGTATCTGTCCCGCAGGAATTTGTGGGAGATGTGATGGGAACAATAAATGCTAAAAGAGGCAGAGTACTTGAAATGACGGCTCACGGTAATAATCAGGTTATAAAAGCCCTTGTTCCACTGGCGGAAATGTCCAGTTACGCGACTGAGTTAAGGTCTTTAACCAGTGGAAGAGGTACTTTTGCGATGATCTTTTCCCATTATGAGGAAGTTCCTTCTCATCTGGCTGAAAAGATTATTGATGCAAAAAAATCAAAAAAAGAGGATTGAATGGTCAGGGTAGAAGTTGAAAATATCGTTCTTAACATTGCTACCAGCACGCCTATAGTTATTCTCAAGGATAAAAAGACAGGTTTCATTCTACCCATTGTGATTGGTTTGTTTGAAGCGCAGGCAATACTGCTTATACTTGAAAAGGAAGACTTTCCGCGGCCTCTCACGCACGACCTTTTGCGCTCTGTCATAGAAAAGATGAATGGAAAAATAAAAGGACTTGAGATACATTCATTGAAGGAGAATACTTATTACGCAAATCTTATCATTGAGACAGGGACTGGTTCTATACTGAAGGTTGATTGCAGACCAAGCGATGGCATAGCGCTTGCTTTGAGGGTGTCGGCGCCAATATTTGCTTCAGAGGATTTGATGGAACCCCCTGACGTTGTAAAATATTATGCTGGAAAGGAATCAATGAAGGCTTCGGCTTCGGATAGCCCTATTAACCAGAAGGAGGCAGAAGAATTCAGGAAATATCTCGAACAATTAAACGCCAGGGATTTCTGGAAGAAACTAAAACAGGATTCTCAGGAACCTTAAAAGGAGGGGTGCGATATGTCAGGACACAATAAGTGGGCAAGCATAAAGCATAAGAAGATGGCAACAGATGCAAGAAGAGGCAAGATGTTTACCAAGTTTATCAGGGAGATAATGATGGCCGCCAAACTGGGCGGAGGAAATCCTGATAGCAATCCGCAACTTCGCATGGCGATTGAAAGAGCCAGAAGTATAAATATGCCAAATGACAACATTCAGCGGGCTATCAAGAAAGGCACGGGCGAAGAGGGTGGAATTGCGCTGGAATCTGCAGGATATGAAGGTTATGGACCTGGAGGTGTTGCCATCCTTGTTGAAACATTGACAGATAACAAGCGCAGGACTGCCGCAGAAATCAGGTCTATTTTTTCTCGACACAATGGTAATCTTGGTGAAAGCGGATGCGTTTCCTGGATGTTTGAGAGAAAAGGCGTGGTCACATTGAAAAATCAAGGTATTGATGAAGAAAAACTGCTTTCTTTCGTTCTCGACGCTGGAGCTGAAGACCTTAAACTTGATAATGATTTATTTGAAATCGTATGCACGCCAGACAAACTTGAGGCTGTGAAGAAAATTCTCGAAAATAATAAAATTCCGATTGAAAGCGCTTCTGTAAATCTTATTCCGAAAAATACTGTCAGGATAGAAGGCAAGGATGCTGAACAACTTCTGAAATTGCTTGATGAACTTGAAGAGCATGAGGATGTTCAGAATGTTCATTCAAATTTTGACATTCCTGACGAACTGATTGAGGCGATGTCCCGTTGAAGCAAAATACTGGTATCAGCGTGCTGGGAGTGGATCCTGGTCTAAACAATTTCGGGTACGGTTTAGTTTCAGAATGTTATAGTTCCCTGAAGCCGATAAAATACGGGCAATATGCTGTTCCCAGAAATATTTCCTTTGACAATAAACTTGTTTTTATCGGTGAAAAATTTGCTTCAATTATTGAAGAATTAAAACCAGATTATATGGCGATAGAAAAAATATATGTTGCCAGAAATACGCAGATCGCACTTGCAATAGGGGTTGTTTCCGGAATTATCGCCCATTCAGGAATTTCAAGGGGCGTAAAAGTAGCATTTATCACTCCGGGCGAGATAAAAAAAATCATCACAGGTGGCGGTCAGGCAATAAAACAACAGGTTTGTTTTATGGTTCAGAAATTGCTGGGATTGCAGGAAGATCCCGGTGAACACGCGATTGATGCGCTTGCCGCAGCCATAAGTTTCATATCAATAAACAGGTTTAATGATTTAGCTGGAGAAATATGATCTATTCGATTGAAGGTAAATTGATACGCAGGATGCCAATGGAGGTTTTTGTGGAAGTTGGCGGCATCTGTTATATGTTGAGTGTCCCATTATCCACTTCGAGTGCGCTTCCAGAAGAGGGTTCGCAGATTCGACTTTTTACAATTATGATGATACGAGAAGAAAACCCCGAACTCTATGGATTTGCGACTGAAAAGGAATGGAAAATTTTTCAAAAAATGATTCTTCTTCCTGGTGTTGGGCCAAAACTCGCTCTGAGGATTCTTTCAAGGTTGAGTCCGGATGAAATATTGAGCGCTGTTGTTTCAGGTGATGTTGAGTTCTTGAAAAAAACCCCTGGCATAGGAAAGAAAACCGCAGAAAGGCTTGTTCTGGAATTAAAAGACCATCTAAAGGGTATGGAACCTATAATAGAGGATGTTTCAGGAAATTTTGTTTCAGAAGCGATTGAAGCGCTGACAGTTCTTGGATACAGAAGAAATGACGCCCAACAAATTGTTAGAAGGACTGCAAGCGAAATAGGAAAGAAACCAGAGAGTTTAGAATCTTTTCTAAGAGAAATACTGAAGCGGGTATGAAATGGAAGAAAGAATAACCACTCCTGTTAAGATCAGGGACGATCTGAAATATGAAAGTTCGCTCAGGCCGCAGACATTTGAAGATTTTGTCGGACAGAAACGGGTTAAAGAAAATCTTTCAGTTTTTATAAAATCGGCAAAGATGAGAAAAGATGTGCTCGACCATGTTCTGCTTTATGGCCCGCCCGGTCTGGGAAAAACAACTCTGGCTTACATCATAGCAAATTCTCTTGGCGTGAACATCAGAGCAAGTTCAGGGCCTGTTCTTGAAAAGGCTGGCGATCTTGCGGGTATCCTTACAAATCTTGACCAGGGAGATATCTTTTTTATCGACGAGATACATCGCCTGCCGAGGCAGGTTGAAGAATATCTTTACAGCGCAATGGAAGATTTCACAATTGACATAATGCTTGGCGAAGGGCCAAAAGCAAAATCAGTCAAGATACCTTTAAAACCTTTTACATTGATTGGCGCGACAACAAGAATTGGTTTGCTTTCTTCGCCTCTACGTAATCGCTTTGGCATCATTCACCGTCTTGATTATTATTCAGTGGAAGAACTAACTCAAATTATACTGAGATCCTGTGGCATACTTGGATTCAAAATTGATCAATCAGGAGCTGATGAAATTGCCAGAAGGTCACGCGCAACGCCGAGAATCGCAAACAGATTATTAAGAAGGGTTCGAGATTATACGCTTGTTAAAGGTAAATCGTGTATTGATGGAGAAATCGCTTCATACGCCCTCAATCAAATGTCGGTCGATGAAAAGGGGCTTGACGATATGGACAAGAAAATTCTTGAAACCATTATTGAAAAGTTTAATGGTGGACCTGTCGGTATCAGGAGTCTCGCGATAGCGGTGGGCGAAGAACCTGATACTATTGAGGAAGTTTATGAAGCGTATCTTGTTAAGGAAGGTTACATCAGCAGAACGCCGCAGGGCAGGGTTGCCAATGAAGTTGCCTATCGACATTTGAATGTCCGCATGAAAAATCCGCCGGAGTTGTTTTCAGATGCTTGAGATTAAGAATATAGCAAAAAAGCTGGGAGGAAAACAGGTTTTAAAAGATGTTTCCCTTTATCTTGGAAAAAATGAAATTACCGGTTTGCTTGGCCCCAACGGCGCAGGGAAAACGACCACTTTCAATATCATAATGGGTTTTATTATTCCCGACAGCGGACGCGTCTATCTTAATGGAAACGACATAACCAATTTCCCTGTATATAAAAGGGCAAGATCAGGAATGAGTTATCTTTTTCAAGAACCAGCGATTTTTAGCCGACTCACAGTCATTGAAAATCTTTTGATAATTCTTGAAAATTTTATAAAAGAACCAGAAAAACAGATCGAAACCGCAAAAGGTTTACTTAATAAAATGGGCATTGAACATCTTTCAAACAGGGTAGCCGGAACTCTTTCCGGAGGAGAGAAAAGGCGGCTTGAGATGGCGCGGAACCTTATCAATAATCCAGAATTTCTTCTTCTGGACGAACCGTTTTCGGGCATTGACCCTAAAACTGTTTCTGAAATCAAAGCGATGATACTTGAGCTTAAAAACCAGAATGTGGGAATTTTAATAACCGATCACAATGTGAGGGATGCTCTGAGCATAACAGACAGGGCATATTTAATTTATAATGGCTCAATTCTGATAGAAGGTACTCCTTCAGAGATTCTGAATGATTACAAAAGCAGGCAGGTTTATTTTGGAGAGGAATTCAGGTTGTGAAAAAAATCCCCGAGCATGTGGCGATAATCATGGATGGCAACGGAAGGTGGGCTGAAGCAAAAGGACTGCCCAGGGTGTCGGGTCATAAGGAAGGGCTATCCGCTGTAAGACGGGTTGTGAAAGCGGCAAAAGTTTATGGAGTAAGATATCTTACTCTCTATTCCTTTTCTACTGAGAACTGGAAAAGGCCGCCCGATGAAGTGAAATTTCTTTTTATGTTGATGGAATCCACTCTCACAAAAGAAATGGAAGATTTGCATTCAAGAAATATAAGGGTTCGTTTCGCGGGAAAGCTGGACAAGTTGCCCGAAAAATTGCAGCAGATTATTGCCGATACAGAGAAACTTACAGAAGAGAACAGCGGATTAAATCTTACATTTGCGGTCAACTACGGTGGAAGACAGGAGATAATCGATGCAATTAAGAAAATCATCAAAGCCAGATATCCGATAAAGCATCTTGATCAGGACAATTTCAGGCAATTTTTGTACTGTCCCCAGTTGCCTGATGTTGATCTGGTGATAAGAACAGCCGGAGAGCAAAGGTTGAGCAATTTTCTGGTATGGCAGTCCATTTATGCGGAGTTTTATTTTACCCGAACATTATGGCCCGACTTCTCAGAGAAGGACTTCAAGATGGCTATGGATGAATTTTCAAGAAGGAAAAGGAGATTCGGAGGATTATGAAAAATGTTGTTGTTCTGGGGTCAACAGGATCAATCGGCAGGGCTACGCTGGAAATAATTTTTCAGCATCCTGATAGATTTTCTTTATTAGGGATTTCCGGGAATAAACAAAAAGACCTTATGCTGAAACAGATTCAAAAATTTCAACCATCCTTTGCTGTATTCACCGATAAATCAGCGCGAGGGCCAAAAAATATTGGAAAAACAAAGTGTCTTTACGACCAGGAAGGCCTTGAATTTCTGGCAACCAATCCTGATACCGATATCGTTGTGGTGGCTATTTCTGGACTCGCGGGTTTGACGCCAACATTCAAGGCGCTTGACAAAGGTAAAACCGTGGCGCTTGCAACAAAGGAATTGGTAGTATGCGCAGGACATTTATTACAGGGAAAGAAAGGAAAGGTTCTGCCTGTGGACAGTGAGCATAACGCAATCTTTCAGATGCTCGAAAAACAGCATATGTCAGAAGTCAAAGGAATTACGCTTACAGCTTCAGGTGGGCCTTTTCTTTCTTATAAAAAAAGTCTTTCTGATGTGACTGTCGAACAGGTTCTGGACCATCCAATCTGGAAAATGGGCAAAAGAATAACAGTTGATTCTGCGACAATGATGAATAAGGGCTTTGAAATAATTGAGGCGTTTCATCTTTTCAACATAAGAAAAGAAAACATAAATGTGGTTCTGCATCCGCAGGCGATCGTTCATGGTTTCGTGGTATTTTGCGATGGTTTTATTAAAGCGATTTTTTCAAAACCAGACATGAAATATTCCATTAACTTCTGTCTGAATTATCCTGAAAGAATCAGCGCAGGACTGGACGAACTTGATATTTCAAGTGTTCGCGCTCTTACTTTTGAAGCGATTGAAACCGGAAGATTTCCATGTTTTGACCTTGCGCGACATGCATTAAAAATGGGTGGGTCTTATCTCACTGTTTTAAATGCCGCTGATGAAGAAGCTGTGAAGTTTTTCCTTAATGGGCTGATAAGGTTTGATAGTATCCCGACGATTGTGGAAAAATCGCTTGAAAACCATAAAGCGGTTGGTTTAAATACAATTGAGGATGTTTTGCAACTTGATAGGCAGGTTAGAACAGAAGTGAAGAGAATCGCGGTATCATGTGGTTTAATAAAATCAGATGAAGTTTTAAAGGAGGAATGATGTTTATTATCAGTATTTTTATCGTTTTTGGAGTGGTTATACTTATCCACGAATATGGCCATTTCTGGGTAGCGAAAAAATTAGGCGTGAGGGTTGAAAAATTTTCTTTTGGGTTCGGTCCAAAACTCATTTCATGGAAAAAGAATGGCACAGAATATCTGATATCGCTTGTACCCTTCGGGGGTTATGTGAAAATGGCTGGAGAAGATACAGTGGAAAGCAAATCCCCTGATGAATATATTGCCCTTGCGCCTGGCAAGAGGGCGCTAATAGTTGCTTCAGGAGCCATTCATAACATCTTGATCGCCTATGTTTTTTTGATACCTGCTTTGATGCTTGGAATTTCAAGATATGATGGAACAGTAATAGGAGGTCTGCAGAAGGGATTTCCAGCTGAGGTCGCAGGATTAAAGGCAGGCGACAGGGTTGTTTCTGTAAACGGCATCTTTTGCAAAGAATGGTTTGATGTTGTAAAAAACATCACAGAACAGGCGAATGTTTCTCCAGACAGGCCGATAATAATAGAAGTTCAGAGGGATTTAGAAACACTGAAGATTCCGGTTGTGGCAAGATTGATGGAAAAGGATCGCTCGATGTTTAAGGGTAAAAAGAGATATATTATTGGCATTATGCCGAAAGAGGTGATTGTGCGCTATGGCTTCTGGAACGCTTTGATTGAAGCAGGTAAAGAGTATATAAGAATGTTCAATGTGATTTTGATAAGCTTCAAACTCCTTTTTACAGGACAGGTTTCTTTTCAGGAACTTTCAGGACCGGTTGGAATTAGCAGGATGACAATTGAAATAGTCAAAGCCGGCATAGCAAGTTTTCTATATTTCATCGCCTTTATCAATATTAATCTTGGGCTTGTTAATCTTTTTCCGTTTTTTATCCTCGATGGCGGACATCTTGTCGGTTTACTTGGTGAAAAGATTCTCGGTCGAAAGCCAGGCAAGAAAGTTCTTGAGATAGGGCAACTTGCCGGAATAGCGTTTTTAATTATTCTTGTGGTACTGGTGACATATAACGATATTATCAGAATTCTTACGGAGAAAATCTCCAGATGAGAAAGACTCGCGTTGTGAAAGTTGGCAGGGTTTATATCGGCGGCGGGCATCCTGTTTCTGTGCAGACAATGACAAAAATTCCCACAATAAGCGAAAAAGAAGTTATTAAGCAGATTAAGAAAATTGAAAAAGCAGGCGGTGAAATAGTTAGAGTTTCTGTGTTGAACAGAGAAGATGCAAAAGCCATCGCAAGAATAAAAAAGGAAGTTGAATTACCCCTTGTTGCTGATATCCATTATGATTACAGACTTGCATTTTACGCCATTGAATCGGGTATAGACAAAATTCGAGTAAATCCTTCAAATATACCGCAGGACGGTTTAAAAATGATTATAAAAGAAGCAAAAGAAAAAAAAGTTCCGGTTCGACTTGGATTGAACTCAGGTTCTGTTAAAACAACAGACAGAGGGATTGTAAACGATATTGTTGATGCCACGCTGGATGCTGTTAAATTATGCGAAGATAATAATTTTTTTGATATTGTACTTTCTTTGAAAACACCTTTTGTGAACGAAACCATCAGTGCTTATAAAACCATTTCTGAAATATGCAATTACCCGTTGCACTTAGGAATTACTGAATCCGGTTCTGGAGATACCGGGTTGGCCAAAAGCATACTGGGAATAGGGTTTCTTCTTTCAAAAGGAATTGGCGACACAATAAGAGTTTCTCTAACTGATACACCAGAAAAAGAAATAAGGGTTGGTCAGGCAATTCTTCAGGCGCTCGGCATAAGAAGGTTTGAACCAGAAATCGTATCATGTCCTGTTTGTGGAAGATGTCAGGTTCCTCTTAGAAAGATTGTATCCAGATTCAAAAGAAAAATCACTCATATGGCAAGGTTATATCCTGAAATGAAAAATCTCACCATCGCCATTATGGGTTGCAGTGTGAACGGACCTGGAGAAGCAAAGCAAGCAGACATCGGCATTGCAGGTGGCAGGGAAAGGTTTGCTTTTTTTGCAAAAGGAAATATAATCGGTTCATATCCTCTGGAAGAAATCGAAGAGAAGTTTTTTCAAAAACTCAAGGAGATCGCAAATGGTTAGGGTTGGATTTGCAAGTCGGATTGTAACACCACCTTGTGGTAGCGGCCTTGTTGGATATTTTGAAAAAAGGGTTGCAAAGGGCGTGAAAGATGACCTTTATGTGCGCAGCATTTGTTTCAATTGCGGTGATAATCCGGTTTTTGTTGTTTCCGCAGATTTTTGCTGGATTGAAGAATCCCTTCTTGAGAGAGTGAAAAACATTGTAGAAAAAAAAATGGGGATAAACAATCCGGGGGTTGTTATTCACGCCACTCACACGCATACTGGACCACTGACCGGATTGAACAGAGGGCTTGTTTTTACAAAAGAATTACCTGTTGATAGTCAATACATAGACAAACTTCCATCGATGATTTCCGAAGCGATTGAAGATTCATACAGGACCGCAAGAAATGTTTCAATCGGATTTAAAAACATTGAGGTCTCGGGCATTTCATTTTTAAGAAGATATAGAATGAAAGACGGAACCGTCATAACAAATCCTTTGGACAAAACAAGGATTGTTGAACCTGTCGGTAAAATTGATAGAACGCTTAATATTATGAAGATTCTTGATGAAAATGGTAAATTATTCTGCATAGCAATAAACTTTGCGCTGCATCCAGATACCATAGGCGGAGAATTGATATCAGGCGACTGGCCCGGAATGGTTGTTAACAGGATTTCAAAACACTTTGACTGCAATGCGATATTTTTTAATGGAGCTTCAGGAGATATTAACCACATTAATCCTTTTGACTCTAAAACTCGCAGCCCTGAAATTACAGAAAAGATTGTATCGACCATTTTTGAAGCGGTGAAGGATAATATTCAGAATATCGAATGCGATTCAATGAGAAAAGTCACGTTTTCTCAGAGTGTGGTGGAAATGCCAAAAAGGATAATATCAAGCCAGCAGATTGAACAGGCAAAAAGAGACCTTCAGGAATTTCCATCCGCAAATCTCAGAGCCATCGTTGCCAGAGCATTGTTAAGTCAGTATGAAATGAAAGAAAATTTCATCAACAACAGGGTGGCTCTTTTGACCCTTGATGGCAAATTTGGAGCGTTTTTTATGTCAGGCGAACCTTTTTCAGGTATCGGCCTGAAAATTAAACAGTTGATGGGTTTTGAAAATAAGTGGGTGATTGAAAATTGTGATGGACACGCAGGCTATATCCCTGATGAAATGGCGTTCAGGGATGCCGAAGAAAACAAAAGAATCAAAGGCGAAGAGTTTCCATCTGTGGATGTATTTGAATCCATCGGGATGGAAGCAAGTTATGAAACAAGTCCTATACCGTGCATGGTTGCTTCTGAAGCAGAAAAAGCGATTATTTCGGGTTTTGAGAAATTGTTGAAAAAACACATGCAATCTCTTGCGTATAAATAGGACTATTTGTACTCTATTTCAATAATTCTATCAAAAGATTTAAGAGCATTCATCACAGAAATTCCATCTTTTTTCCCTCTGGACCTGCAAAGAATTTCTACTACAGAGAAGTTTTCCTTCTTGTTTTCAAAGATCGAGGATTCAATAATCTTGTGTCCCGAGTCGGAAAGAATTTGAAAAATTTCATCTGAAAATGTGGTCACGGTTCCTGAAAATTTAATTTTGATGCGAGTATAGGTATCATGAGGAATTTTTGTTTCGATTCCTTTTAAAGTCAAGAGCGTTAACATCACCATTATAGTCGTTGCTATACCGAGAAAATAATAACCACAACCCACAGCCAGGCCCATAGAACTTACAACCCACAGGCATGAAGCAGTGGTGATACCTCGCACCTTTCCTCTGTCTCTGATAATCGTTCCTGCTCCTATGAAGCCAATGCCTGTAAGCACACCATAGGCTATTCGTGCAGGGTCCACTGTCAGATAGAGCGAATCAATTCCTGAAAAAAGCTCATATATTCTCAGAGATACAATCATTGAAAGACAGCAGCCCATGCCGACCAGTATCATTGTGCGAAAGCCTGCGGCTCTTGCGTGCCTTTCTCTTTCCCAGCCTATGATTCCGCTCAGGATGCCGGTGATGAATATTCTTAACAACCACTCCCGCTCATTGCCCATTTTTTAATTTTATCATTTTTTTTTAACGCATCAACCTTTTTTCAACTTGTAAAAATTTTTATTTTTTCTAAAATATCACTATGAATAACCAGAATTTGCATCAACGGCTTTATCAATTTCAGATCAATATTCTTTGTCAAAAAATCATTAATGCGGGCGTCTTTGATCTTTTGCAAATATGCGTAAGTCTGGCGGAAGAAAATCCATTCCTTGAATTCGAGAAATACTCCGAAGATATTTCTTCCCCGGGACAAATTTCAGAAAACATAAGCACAGATGAAACGCTTGCTGATAAACTGAAAATGCAGATTGCGTATATGTGTCTTGAACCTGCTGTTTCGGGTGTGGCAGATTTTATTGCTGAACTTGTTGATGGGGATGGATATCTCAGGTTTTCTGTTGATGAAATATGCGATATGACGAAAAACAATGTGGATATTGTTAAAAAAGCGTTAGATGCAATTCAATCGCTGGAACCAGCAGGGATTGGTGCGAGAAATTACCAGGAATGTTTCATATTGCAGATGAAAGCAAAAAAGATGGAAAAAACCCTTGCTTTCAAGGTCATTTCCGAATATGGCCAGGAACTTCTGGCTGGAAAATTTTCTTACATAAAAAAGAAGATGAAACTGACAGATACAGAGTTTTCTTCTGTTATAACAGATATAGGTAATCTTGATCCTTTTCCGGCGAGAACTTTTATCAATACGCAACAAGTCGTTCCGATTTTTCCAGATTTTATAATAAAAAGCATTGAACCGAAATTCGCAATGGAATTTGGCGAAGATAAAATTTTCAGGATTTTTGTCAATGAAAGGTATGCCGGATTATTAAAAAGCTCAGCAATCAGCATCAGTGATAGAAATTTTTTGAATGAAAAACTCAGACAGGCAAGAAAATTTATTATGTACATTGAAAGACGCAAAATTTTTCTGGAAAAACTTATCAGTTATATTGTTGAATATCAGAAAGAATTTATTTCCAAAAAAGGTGCACTGAAGCCACTTTCAGAAAAAGACCTTGCTGAGAAATTTACCTGTAGCTGTTCTATGATATGCAGGGCTGTGTCTAATAAGTTTATCCTATTTGGTAAAGATGTTTATCCCTTAAAAAAACTATTCAGTAGGTCCGCAGGCAATCTGAGCCAGGATTTAATAATAGATGAGATTGAAAATATAATAAGAGACGCAGACATCTTTATTTCTGATAGAAAGATATCAGAGAAATTGAAAGAAAAAGGTATTTCAATCGCGCCAAGAACTGTAAACAAATACCGAAGAAAAAAAGAAATTCTGAATTCTTATATCAGGCGTTTTTTGAATTCACAGGGAAACTGATAGTAAAAGTGCTGCCTTTTCCCTGCTGGCTTTCCGCATATATTTGTCCTTTATGCGTTTCAATGATTTTTTTAGAAATTGTAAGTCCAATGCCAGTGCTCTTTTCGGTTTTTGTTGTAAAAAATGGATTAAAAATTTTTTCAAGTATTTCTGGTGGCATGCCGTTGCCGGTATCAGAAATTTTTATTATCACTTTGTTTGATTGATTGCTTGTTGTGATAGTTATTGTACCCTCTGCGTCCATTGCTTCAATGGCATTCATAAAAAGATTTGTGAAGACCTGTTGAAGATGTTCAGGGGATGCCGACACCAGAGGAATGGTTGAATCAAGCTCGCATACGAAGTTAATGTTTTTTGCTATGGGGTTGTCTTTAAAAAAACAGACCATATTTTCAAGAATAGAATTGATGTTTACAGGCACATTTTTATAATCTTTCTTTGAAACATCAAGAAAATTTTTTGCGATTTTCTGACAGCGTTTTACTTCGCTTTCAACAACTTTTAAATACTGCTCGGCCTCTTTTGCGGGTATTTGATTTTTGCTGATGATTTCAGCAAGAAGTATCTGGACATATCCAAGTATTATTGTCAGAGGATTATTGATTTCGTGCAACATCTCAGCGGACAGTTTCCCGACAACAGCAAATTTTTCAAGTTCATGAAGTTTATCTTCAAGGTCTGTGTTAAGTTTTTGAAGCTGTTTCAGTATGTTATTTTTCAATATAGAGATTCTATTTTTCTCAATCGCTTTCTTAACAATATCTTTTATCTCATTTACATCAAATGGCTTGCTGACGAACTCAAAGATGTTCAGATGAACTGCCTTTTGAGCTGATTCGAGTGTTCCGTATCCAGTGAGAATAATAACAGGGATATCGGCGTTAAATTTTCTTATTTCTTCAAGTGTTTCAATTCCTGATTTGCCTGGCATTCTCAAATCCAGTATCACAGTATCGAAGTGGGCTGATTTAAGCATAGAAATTCCCTCGTCTCCATTTTGCGCAAGAGCCAGGGAATACTGATCTTTCAGCAATATTCTGAGAGATTCTCTCGGACCAATCTCATCGTCGATGATAAGTACCGAAGGTTTTTTAGATGTCTGCGGTGTATCCACATCCGACAAAACTTCCTGAGGATTTGTATACTCCATCTGTAAACCCTCCCTGTAATATGGTTCTTTTTTTGAACTGGTTGTAAATATAGAATAACGAAATTTTGCCTGCCTTAAAACTGAAGGTCGTCCCTGCAGTGTAAATAAACCTATCTGCGTCTGGAAGCGTTGGTTCAAATGTATCGTCAGGAACAGGTGATTGAACAAAACCTATTCCTGCGTTAACACTGCATCTCCGGTTTACATTATACTCAATTCCAGCTGAATAAGTCCAGACATCCTGCCAGTTTTTTATCAGCGGCGGAATTAGAAAACTATCAGGGCCAGCATCAACAACAATTTTTTTCAAACATGAATATTTCACAGATTCTAATCCTAACTGAATTGCCAGTTTTTCGTTCTTCCATCTATATCCAAAAGAATATATTTCAGGGAATTTTATTGTAAATTTGCTCTTTACAGATTGTTCAATTCCCTGCAGAAAAACTGGCAACGTCGCAGGAAAATTTGTCATTGAAAATGTTCCTGTGTAATTGGTTTCAAAAGGTGAGCTCCATGTTAATCCGAAAGAGTGGTTTTTCTTGTGATAATGGATGCCAATTCTGAATGATGCTGCGACATCTTCTCCCTTCAATGTTGCAGTTCCATCCGGAGTTTGTGTTATGAAAGACCAGGGTATTGATTGTCTTGTTTCGATGAAACTTTTGTGTATGTCAATTCCTGAACCTATGCTCAAGTTATCCGTGACAGGCAATGCCATTGAAGGCGTGATTGTAATAAATCTCATTTCTCCATAGTACGGAACATTATATGCCCAGAATGTTTCTGTTATCTGACGGTTCCACTGGATTTGTTGTCCATAGGGACTGGTTATCCCAAAACCAAAACGAAGTTTTGATTTTTCTGGAACAAAACCGATATACACATTTCCAAGAAGCGAAAAATTATTTTCTTTTTTTGTTGAAATTGTGTTATCTGAATATTTTGTTTCTGAAAATAACCCAAGAGTTCCTGTATGAAACTGGCTTTTTTTCAGCAGCGCAAGACCGGCGGGATTCAGAACGCATGCAGACGCGTCATCCGCCTGTGCCGCGAATGTGCCGGCATTCATCAGTGAAAGTGTTCCTGCTGGCGGATTTCTATACCCCTGTGAAAAGCAGGCGCAAGTTACCAGAAGAACTGTTAAAAAAATCCTCTTTGGCATATCTTTTATCTTCATTTTCTGCCCTTCATAAATTATACAAGCAAAAAGTGTGCCAGGTCGCACAGGAAAAATAAGAAGAGTTCAGAGAACCCTTGTAAATATAAGCCTTAAACATTATTTTATCAGAAGATTGCCTTATGTAAAAGGATTGTACCTGTGGCGCTAGTGTGTACATTTTTGTACACATTTGACATAATTTTTATTCAGAGATAATATAAATATTTGAAAATAGCAAGTTTAGATAGTATGTACAAAATTGAACACAGGTGAACACAAATTCTTTATTGATTAGCATTGCAGGTGTTCCGAAGATTCTATCTGATTTTATTCCTGACAATGGGCTGGCAACCCTTGCTGCCTGTTTGAGGAACACAGGTCATAATTCAATAATTCTTGATTTTAATACCACTGAGACGCTCGGGAAGGTTTTTGAAGAAAAATCCTTATTAGATATAAGGCCCATAGCTGAGAAGGTTTTCATTGATAAAAAAAAACCCACGCTTCTTGACATTATCAGGCTTAAAATTCTTTCAAATCGTGTTGAAAAACAAAAACATAAAGTTTTTGGCGATATCTCTGAAAATATCTGCAGAATTGTAAAAGAAAACAATATTGATTTTGTTGGAATTAAGTTATGGGCAGGAGATGGCTTTATGTATTCCTTGATGCTTGCAGAAAAGCTCAAAGAAAAATTTCCACATATAAAGATTTTTGGCGGCGGTCCTCAGGTTGACATTTTCCAGCAGGATATTTTCAGGGTGACTGACAGTTTTGATGCGCTTTGTTTTGGAGAAGGAGAAGAAACGATTGTCGGGCTGGCTGAAATGGTTTCTGGCAGGGTTAAGATAAATGAAATTCCTAATCTTATTTTCAGGCAAAACGGGACTGTCGTGAGGACTGAAAGAAGATTTATTTCCGAGTTAGGAAACACTCCTTTTCCTGAATACCACCCCTCAGTTTATAAAGACATAAATAATAAAATAAAATTGTTTGTGCTTGATGAAAGCCGCGGGTGTCAGAATTGTTGCGCTTTCTGCATTCATCCGGTAAAAAGCGGGAGAATAAGGAAAAAGCCAGTTGAAAGAATACTGGCGGAAATTGAAAAATCAGTTTTTTCTTACAGCACAAGACTTTTCAGATATGCTGGATCAAACACGCCGGATGATATTCTGGAAGCAGTGGCGAGAAAACTTATAGATAGAGAAATAAAAATTTCCTATTCTTGCTTTGGCAATTTTGAAACGATGAAAAACATAGATTTTCGTTTTGTACGCAAATCAGGATGCATATCCATATTTTTTGGGCTTGAATCCGGCAGTCCTGAAATTTTGAGAAAGGCGATGCACAAAAAAAACTGTCTTGAAGATGCGGAAACAGTGATAAAAAATTGTAAGAAAGCTGGAATTTTTACTGTTGTAAGCGTAATATATCCAGCGCCATTTGAGACAGAAAAAACCAGAAAAGAGACAATTGATTTTTTGGTTAGAACAATGCCTGACTCTGTTCTGGTTCAATTTCCAGGTCTTTTCCCGCAGACCACCTGGGGAAGAAATCCTGAAAAGTTTAATTTTACTCTTGAAACAGAAACTTACGAGCTGGATGTGATGACATATCAAATAAAGCAGTTTTTTCCGCCAAGGTACTGGAAGCCATTGCCGTATCGCGTAAATGGAATGAGTTTCAGACAGTATGCCGCAGAAACCGCGCGATTTCAAAAGGATCTTGATAAAGCAGGAATTACAACTTTTGTTTCTGATGAAGCATATCTTTTGAGTAAATTTGCCGGCTTTGAAAAACCCTCTGATTTCATTGACAGAAATAGATATTTTTTATTTGCCGGGTTAGCTGAAGAAGTACGCAGTGAAATAAATGTTATTAACAACAATTCAGGTGCAATGAAATGAGAAACAGGGTTGTCGTAACAGGAATAGGAGTCATAGCGCCAAATGGCATAGGAAAAGAGTCCTTCTGGGAAGCTATTGAAAAAGGCAAAAGCGGCATAAAAAAGATTACGAGATTTGACCCTTCAGAACTACCGTGTCAGATAGCAGGTGAGATACCTGAATTCAATCCTGACCAGTTTATAGAAAGAAAATCTGCCAGAAGAATGGCGAGAACATCGCAATTCGCAATAGCAGGGGTACATCTCGCATTAAAGGACGCGATGATTGATCTATCTCAGATTAATCCTGATGATGGTTTGCTTGTATTAGGAATCAGCAGTAGCGCTATGGAACTAATAGAGTTTCAACATAAAATCCTGCTGAAATATGGAGCAAGAAAGGTATCTCCTTACAGCCTTGTTGCTGCCACGCCGCACAGGCTGATGGGTGAACTTATCAGTTATCTGAAATGGCAAACTCAAACCTTACCCGTGACATCTGCTTGCGTATCAGGAATCGACGCAATTGGTATTGGTTTTCAAAAAATCAGGAGAGGAGATATCCGCATCGCAATAGCCGGTGCATCTGACGCGGCATTGACTCCTTTGATCATAGCTGGTTTATCTTCCTCAGGCCTTGTCCCATGTTTTTTTAAGGGAGATCCTGAGAAATCCAGCAGACCATTTGATCTCAAAAGATGTGGTGGATTACCAGCAGAGGGCTGTGGTATTGTCATTCTGGAAGAGCTCAGCTATGCTATGAGCCGCGGAGCGAAGATTTATGGCGAAATCATTGGTTATGGAAACGCAGGACAGGTTTCTGCTTCTGAACAACACTCACTATCAGGTCTGAATACTGCCATAATGCGAGCAATGAAGGATGCTGGAATTTCACCTGATAGTATTGATGTCATCAGCGCTCATGCGCCTTCGGACATTTTCATTGATCGAGAAGAGACAAAGATTATAAAAGAAGTTTTTGGAAAAAGGGCTTACGATATTCCAGTAAGTTCAATAAAATCAATGACTGGAAATCCTCTGGGCGCCATAGGGGCTTTTCAAACTGCCGCAGCAATGCTTTGGTTTAATAAGAATATTGTTACGCCGACAATCAATTATGAATATCCTGATCCTGAATGCGACCTTTACTATGTTCCAAATAAAACCCATAATCTTTATGTAAATACCGCGCTTTTGAACTGTGGCGGACTTGGAGGCACATTTTCAACCTTGCTCTGCAGGAGGGTTGAAATATGAACTACTGGGTTGTAAGTATTATTATCACAATGCTCATTACCGCGGCGATTTCGTGGATTGTTTACAGCCGAAACCGTAACAGGCCACCTAACAGGAGATTTGTTTTATTCGCCATCTCTCTGACATTATGGTCTTGCGTGGTTATACTTTTGATGAGTTTAAAGGATATTATTCATCTGCTATTTCTTATAAAATTCATAGGGATTATTGGAGCGTTCTTGCCAGCAGCGTTCATTTTCTTTGCCGTTGGATTTGAAATGCCAGATTCTAAAGGAGAGACAAGAAAGATTAAAAACCTGCAGTTACAATTCTTTGTTTTTGCTGTTATTGCTTCTTTGTTTACCCTGCATCCTTCATTCGTGAAAAAAATTATCATAAGCGACAACTTGCAGGATAGGCTTCCTGGTCCTGATGTTATTTATGGATGGCCATTTATATTTCATTCTTTGATAATAATTCTGGAAATGTTTTTTGGTTTGAGGTATTTGTACAGGTTGATGAGAGAAAAAACAGGTGTCCAAAAAACAGAAATTCAGTACATATTTCTCGCAATTATCACCGGTACAATTTTTGCGGTTATAACAACTTTAATTGCACCCATACTTGGTACTACTGTCTTGTGTAGATTCGGTCCAATGTCCTCCATTTTTATGTGTTCCATAATCGCATATGCTATTGCGAGGCACAAGATATTAAATATTTCTATTTTTGTTGAAAAGACATTTGTTTATGCGTGTCTGGTTATCGGACTTATGCTGATATACGCGTTGCTTGTGTTATTTTTGTCCAATCTTGTCAGAGCATTTACACCACAGGCGTCTTTGTTTCCTGTGATTGCCAGTTCTTTTGTTATCGCGGTTGTTTTTTCGCCGTTGAAAGAAATTATTCAAACCTGGGCGAAAAAAAAGATCTTCAAACGTCAATACGATATTGAAAAGATTTTATTTCAAATGAGATTACTTATGGGCAGTTCTTTGACCCTTGAAGAAGGTCTTTCTGCAATGATGGAAATAATTAACAACGAAGTTAATATCAACAAAATGCCAGTTTTTTTGATAAAATCCGGAGAAGAATCCGCAAGAAGAATTTTTACTGATTTAAAAAAAAGTTCTGCATACAAAGTTGAATTTGATGATAATTCTTCAATTTTGAAACTTCTGGCAACAGAACCATATACTCATTTTAAAGATGAGCTGATGAGATTTTCCAATAGATCCAGCATAAGTCTGGTGCTTAATGAATTGCAAAAATATGATGCGGGACTTGTTATACCGATTGTTTTTCGCAATAAAACAATTGGCGCCGTTCTGCTTGGAGGCAAAGAAGATAAAACGGGTTTTTACAGCACGGAAAGAAGTATGTTGAACTTGCTCTCATTATATCTGGGTGCTTTCATAGAAACGGTTGCTCTTGCAACTACCCTGAGAGAAAACAGGATACATCAACAGTCGTTAATAGACAATTTACCTAACGGCGTCATTACTGTTGACGAAGATCACAATGTCATCGTTTTTAACGATGAGGCAGAAAGAATTACAGGGTTAAGAAAGGAAGGCGTGTTGAGAAAGCGATTTGAGGAGGTTATACCCGGGGATATACAGGAGTTATTGAAGGAGCTTCTTATTCATAAAACCAGAATCAGGCATATTGAGACAGAATTTCACAGAAATGGCAATACCGTACCTTTGATAGCAAGCGGCGCGTGTTTTTATTCATCAGGCGGGTCTGTTCTCGGGGCTCAGTTGATTTTTTCAGATATTTCAGAATTAAAAAGTTTGCAGAGTCAAATTGAAAGAAATGAGCGACTGGCGTCTTTAGGGATTCTTGCAGGTGGCATTGCGCACGAAATCAGAAATCCTCTTGTGGCGCTGAAAACTTTTTCGCAGCTTCTGCCAGAGAAGTTTCACGATGAGGAATTCAGATCAAATTACATGAAGGTGGTAATACCCGAAATTGAAAGAATTAATAAACTTATCGAGCAATTGCTCGCATTTGCAAAACCCGGGCCGCCCAGAATGGAAAAAGTGAATCTAATGTCTATTATTCAGACCGTGACAATTCTCATATCAGCACAGGAAAAATTCAAAAATATAAATGTTATTGTGGATGCAGATATTGATGCCATATATATTATGGCTGATTCAGAAAAAATTAAACAGGCGCTACTTAACATCTTGCTCAATAGCGCCGAAGCGCTCGATAACAGGTCTGGCGAAATCAGAATTTCTATCAAAAAGGAATCAGACAGGGTTATCGTTGAAATTCAGGATAACGGGCAGGGAATCAAACCCGAATATCTTGATAAAATTTTCGACCCTTTGTTCACAACTAAACCTGATGGGACAGGCCTCGGGTTGACAATAGTTAATGAGATTATCGCTCAGCACAACGGAAGGATAAACGTGGAAAGCAGTTTTGGCCACTGGACAAAAGTTTTTATGGAACTTCCGGTTTATTCAGGAGAGTTCAGATGAAACTTGTGATGCTGGTTGTTGAAGAAAAATCTATTGCAGACACCCTTTGTTTTCTGTTAAAAGATGATTTTGTGTCTATGGTTGTCAGTCCATCCAGTGTAAGGGATGAAATACTTAAACATAGACCCGACATCATTGTTATGGATTTTCTATTCAAGGAAATTTCCACCTACCAGATTGTTGAGACCATTTCAAAAACAATTTCTGATGTTCCTGTTATTGCTCTTGTGGATTCTTTCGGTCCGTCTTCAAGACGCCTTATGGATTCAGGAGTTTACGAAATTATCGAGAAGCCATTTGACCCGGAAAAATTTAAATATGCCCTGAAAAGGGCAGGCAGTTTTGTAGAAGCAAAACGAAAAGAAAGGATAGAATCATCTGGCTCAAAAGAGGAAAAAGTCCGCCTGCACACAATTGAGAACACTTTTTTCCAGAAATTGAGCGAATTGATTGTTGGTCATTTCAAAGATCCGGACAGTTTAATTTCTTCCATCATTAACCTTGTCAGGGTTCACCTTTCCCTTTCCGGGATTTCCTTTTTCGTGAGAAAGGGTGATGAATTTGTTTTTCACAGCGGAAGCGGTGTTGAAAAGAGATTCTTCAACAGAATCAGATTCAATCAGGATAGCGCAATTTATCGATGGCTAATTTCAGAAAGAAAGGTTCTTCAGAAGAATATTCAGAATGACCCGGAAGTTTCTTCAGAAATGAATTTTCTGAAAGCAAATCTTTTGCTTCCGCTTTTGAATCGCGATGGCAATGTATACGGTTTTTTTTCCTGCGGGTCAAGAATAACAGGAGAAGATTTCGACGCAGATACCATCAGGTTTTTTGTGGCCATAGTAACATACCTGAGTGTGCTGATTGAAGACGCTTTTCTTTTTCAGGATAGCGTTGTGCAGAAAGAATTCCAAAAGATTATACTTGAAAATGTTCCCACTGGAATTATCGTTCTTGATGACAGATGCAATGTTATGGTGTTTAACAGACATGCAGAATCTATACTGGGGAAAAAAGCCATAGATGTTATTAATTCTTCGGTGGAAAAATGCGGAGTTGAATTTGCGTCAAGGATAAGAGTGGCTGTTGCTGAAAAACGCAAAATCAACAGGGAAGAGTTATTTATGAAAACATCAAAAAAATGGCTCGGGATGAGCTGTGATTTTATCAGACAGAACAATGATACGGTCTGGGCCACGGTAATTTTTCAGGATATAACATTTGCGAAAGAATTAGAAAATGAAAAGAAAAGGATTGAACAGAATCAGTACTGGCAGCACATTGCCAGACAGCTTTCCCATGAAATAAAAAATCCGCTTGTCGCGATAAAAACCTTTGCCTGCCTTCTTCCAGAAAGGTTTTCGGACGAATCTTTCAGAACCCAGTTTTACAGTATCGTAAACGACGAAATTCGCAGGTTGACAGTTCTTGTGGAAAAGATTGCTCGACTTGCTGACAGAGAGCCGCTGGCGCTCAATAGAGTCAATTTTTTTGAGGTTCTGAAAAAGATTCAGGAAAAATTTCCTTCCGCAGAAATCGTTTCAAAAGATGGAGTTGATATTTCAGCAGAAGCAGACAGATATAAGATTCAGGAAGCTATTGAATTTCTGCTGGATTTTTGCGTTCAGGACATAAAAAGCGGAGGCAAGATAAAAATTTCTCTGGAAGCAGATACTGGTGTGATTGAAATTAAAATAGAGGAATCAGGTTCCTGTATCAGTATAGAATCACCGGAAGATATGTTTCAGCCTTTTTCAAATCACCTCAACGCTATTACATCCCTTAACCTTGCTATATGTCGCAAAATCGTTGAGCAGCATTCAGGCAGCATTCGCGTAGAATTTTTATCGGCTGGCGAGAAGCGGTTTATTCTTACTCTCCCGGCAGCGAAACAATGAAAAAAATTCTTATTATTGATGACGAAAAAAGTGTGCGGGAATCTTTGAAGCTTGTTCTTTCTGATACTTACAATGTTGTTCTGGCGTCTTCAGGGAAAGATGGTCTTGAAATACTTTCAAGCGGTGATATAGATATTGTTTTTCTTGACATACTTTTGCCGGATAGAGACGGTATAAGCGTGCTTCAGGATATCAAAAAGAATGACACGGATATTCCGGTGATTATGCTTACCGCAGTTTCAAAAGTTTCAACGGCTGTGGAATGTATGAAGATGGGAGCGTATGATTATCTTACAAAACCGTTTGATGTGGAGGAAATACGAATTATCGTCAAAAAAGTTTTTGATGAATTGAAAATCAAACAAAAGGTTAAATTCCTTTCTGAAGAACTCGAAAAATCAACCGATAACATTGTGTGTGAAAGTCAAAAGATGAAAGAAGTTCTCGCGCTGGCTTTAAGAGCAGCTCCGCACGACACTTCTGTTTTGATTTCCGGCCCGACCGGCAGCGGCAAAGAACTTGTTGCCCGATTTATACACAAAAGGAGTCCGAGAGGAAATGAACCATTTGTTGCAATTCACTGCGCGGCGATACCTGAAACACTTTTTGAGAGTGAAATTTTTGGATATGAAAAGGGGGCGTTCACAGGCGCGTTCAAAAGCAAGCCTGGAAAACTTGAGGTTGCTGGCGCAGGAACTGTTTTTTTTGACGAGATCGGAGAAATGCCGCTTTCTTTGCAGATAAAATTGCTTCGAGTTTTGCAGGAAAAGGAATTTTCAAGGGTTGGTTCAAACGAATCGATGAAACTTGAGGCAAGGATTCTTGCCGCGACATCGAGAGATTTGAAAAATGAAATGGAGACAGGTAAATTTCGCGAGGATTTATTTTATCGGTTGAGTGTTATCCCTATCAATATTCCTCCTCTGAAAGACCGCAGAGAGGATATTCTTCCGGTGGCCTATTATTTCCTTGCTTTGTTTGGAAAGCAGATGGGAACCAGGGCAAAAGTTTTTTCGCCTGAAGCCGAAAAAATTCTGTTTTCTTACGATTGGCCTGGAAACATAAGGGAATTGAAAAATATGGTAGAAAGGATTTTGGTTTTAAAGGGAAACAGGGATATAATAGATGTCATAGATTTGCCGGAAGATTTGAAATTAAAAAAGGATGAATTATTTGACGCACATATCCCATTTGAGGAAAAAGTAAGAAAATTTGAAAAGAGATTAATACTGGAAACCCTTGAGAGATTTTACTGGAATAAGTCAAAGGCGGCAGAATATCTCAGGATGAGCCGTCGTATGTTAAGCTATAAGGTTGAAAAATATGGAATCGAAAAAAAACAGAATTCTGATTATTGAAGATAATATAGCTGTTCAGAATCTTTATCGGGAAATTTTGAAAAGGTACGCATATGAAGTAGAAATTCTGCCTGACACTTCTTGCGCGATAGATCTGTTGAAAAAAAATCATTTCGACCTGATTATTCTTGATCTGCATCTTCCGGAAGAAGGGGGAATGAGTTTCCTTGAAAGGTTGAGAAAACTGGAAATAGAAGTTCCGCCTGTGATTGTTTGCACAGGGCTTGCTTCCATTGAAATTGCGGTTGATGCTATAAAAAAAGGCGCCAGCGATTTTATTACCAAGCCCTTTAATTTAGAATCTTTAATATCAGCCATTGAGAGAAATATTAGAATAAATGAACTGGTGAAAAGAATTTCAGAAATCGATGTGGTTCGGTCAATTCTTGAATTGAATAAAATAATAATCTCTATCAC
>JAMWBU010000048.1 GCA_023819255.1 Candidatus Omnitrophota bacterium | reverse complement strand
ATTTGTTGTTGATGCCACAGGCCATGATGCAGAAATATGCAGGATTGTTGAGAGAAAAACAGGCAAGAACCTTAATACACCACAAGGTATTGTCTGTGGTGAAAAATCAATGTGGGCAGATAAAGCAGAGGCAGAGATACTTGATAATACAAAAGAAATTTATCCGGGTCTTTTTGTCTGCGGTATGGCTGCAAATGCTGTTTTTGGTTCGCCAAGAATGGGAGCGATATTTGGTGGAATGTTCCTTTCAGGAGAGAAAGCAGCCCAGCTTATTGATGAAAAATTAAAGGGAGTGAAAAAATGAAAAAAGCTGTCGCAAAAATTATTTTTTTCCTGTGCGCTTATTTAGTTTCTGGTGCAGTGCTTGCATTTTCATATGGTAAAGAATTTTCTTTCAGATTAAAGATTGAGCCGCCTGAGCAAAGTCAGACAGGCAGGTATCAGGTTGTTGTTGATGGAGCAAAGATAAACTTTTTCGTGGAGAAAGGCAACTGGAGTGATTGGACAAAAATTAGTGCTGAACAGATCAGTGCGATAAAAAAGCTCTATCCGAACCTTTATATGAACAGGTATCCGCTTGTTATTCATATTCGCATCAATCCATGCGCCCCTGAAACAAAAGTATTTTTTGAGTTCAATGTGGATGAAAAACAATATTCTTCGCAGGCTCTTTCATATGCCTCAGGTTCAATGACCGCTGGTGTTTTGCAGTGGGAGGAAAACGGGATTGCAAAGATGGGGACAATGGCTCAGTATAACCAGAAATACTGGGAACATATCAATAAAGCTGCTTTGTCCATTGGCGAGATAAAAAGACCGGAAAAACTGCTTATTGTAGACAGGTTTATTGGCGGAGACAGCGATTTTTATGATTGGAAACAAGGATTGGATAATCTTTCAAGATTGGGTTTCAATGTATTTTTGATGCCTGCTGATAAAAATTTGAGGGATCTACTTCTGCAGACAGACATTAAGAAAATCCACTGGGCTGTTTATAATCCTCCAGGTTATGCATTTGATTTTGACGAGAACCAGACATCGGATACTGCATTGAAAAAATGGGCTCAGGATATCGCAAAAAAATATATTGAAGCAGGCTATGATGTCCGGGATATGGCCCTTTTTGCCCTTTCTGATGAACCCGGATGGTATTTTCCTTCAGTTTTTAAGTATGTTAATGAGAATCCAAAGAATCTTGAAAGATTTCACAATTACCTCAAAGCAAAAGGTCTCAAACCAAATGATTTAGGCGGCGATGGCTGGAAATGGGATAATATTAGACCGCTTGGAAGAAGCGCCGCAAATAAAGATCTGGCTTCAAGAAGGCTTTATTACTGGACATGCAGGTTTTTTGCAGATGTTTCAAACGGCCTTTTTGCAAGGGCGACAAAGGCTCTTGAAGAAGCGTTTTATCCAGGTCTTCCAATAACCGTCAACTGGAATTTCTTTGCAGGCAGATTTTATTTCCCGGGACCATTCGGGCATAATCCCGATAAAAACAGCCCTGATGCCGCAATGGGAGGTCATGACTGGCTTGAATTTGGAAGGGCAAGAGGTTCAACATGTATATGGACAGAGGACTGGTTTGGAGATAATCTTGCTTACCAGTGGTCATTTTATTGCAGCAAGATGAAAAGCTCTGCAAGAAAAAGTAATGGAATTTTTGGTGGATATGTGATAGGCAGGACAGCAGGAGAGGGTGTTACGCAAAAGATGATGAGTATTTTTGGACATGGCGGCAAAATTATCAAGTTTTATGTTTTTGGGCCTGAATACAATTTCCCGGGGAACTGCTGGTCAGAAAATCCAAAGGTTATAAATGGAATTATGAGAGCAGCCACAATTACTGCAAAAGCGGAAGAATTATTATATCCGGGAAAACCATTGATTCCGCAGGTTGCAATTTTAACTCCACAGAGCAGCCTTGTATGGGATCAGAAGGAAATGGAGAAGGCATCAGGAATAGTTGATGCAACAAATGTTAATCAGAACAATGCCACAACCACATATATGGCTGAGGTCTATAATATTTATATTGCCCTGATGCATGAGAATATTCCAGCGGATTTTGTGGATGAGAAAGACCTGACAGATCCAAAGGTAATGTCAAACTACAAAGTCCTTTTTGTTACAGCACCCAATCTGCCTGAAGAGTGTATCAGTTCATTAAAGAAATGGGTGGAATCCGGTGGTACTGTTGTTACGACTTATTCTGCAATAACAGCTGATAGATATGATGAACCAACTAATAGTTTTTACTCATGGGCAGGTATCAAGATAGAAGAAAACAGCCATCCAAGGATAGTTATTTCGTGGAATAACTGGAAACAATCAGGGGTTGATGAAGTAAAAACTGAACAAAGTTCTTTTAAGGCTGCCTGGATAAAAGGTAAGATTTCACAATTCAGGAAGAATTCAGAGATTCTGGCGACATTTTTAGACGGAAGTCCTGCGGCTATCATTGCTCCTGTGGGAAAAGGCAGGGTTATCCATTACGCCTTTTATCCTGGTTGTTCATATATGCTTTCGCAAATAGAATCCGGCAAAACAGGCTACAATGGCCTGCCGGTCGGTTTTTCACCAGAAATCAGATCTTTTATTGTTGAGTCTGTTAAAAAATCAGGTGTAAGACCATTTGTTTCGGTAAGTGAGCCAATGATTGAAGCGCTGCCGCTGGTTTCTGAAAAAGGTATCGCTATAACAGTTTTGAACTGGTCAGGTTCTGAAAAAGAAAAAATAAGAATTGGTTTTATAACATCGGAAAAAATAAAAGAAATTGAAAGTGTTTCAGGTGGCAGGATTCCTTTTACACAGGAGGAAAAAGGCGTTTTTTGTGAAGTTCCTATCAAAGATGTTGATGTCCTTTTGCTGAAAAAACGATAAAAAGGAGAAACCCGGATGGAAATAGAAAAAGGATTGTTTGACCATATGGTTTTGCAGGTTGACGATAAAAAGCTTACTGATACTGAATTTTCAGGCTTCTGCAAAACTTATGGTAAGGTTATACTAACTGTAAAGGACACAAATGGTATTGTGAAAAATTTCAAAAATGTTTGCGTTGGTGAAGCAAAAAATGGGAACTTCACCGGGAAAATTAAAGGGCTCAAAGCAGGAGGCCCATACGATTTTGAAATTTCAATTCAGGGAAAAGATGGAAAGAGTTATGAGAAAAAGAAAATAAAAGATGTTGTTGCCGGGTATGTCTGGGTTGCAGCAGGCCAGTCCAATATGCAGGGCTGCGGCATGCTGAAGGATGCAGAAAAGCCACATAAGATGGTTAGAGCATTTTATACCAGTGATAAATGGGATATCGCAAAAGACCCTATTCATAATCTGTGGGAATGTGTGGATGATGTTCATGTTGATTTAGGTGTTGTAAGAGGGCAAATAACAAGGCCCCTGACCGGCACAGGGCCTGCTGTTTCTTTTGCAAAGGAGATGTTTCGTTTGACAGGCATTCCTCAGGGCATTATCGCGTGTGCTCATGGCGGAACAAGTATGAGTCAGTGGGACCCTGAGTTAAAAAATCTCGGTGGAAAATCATTATATGGCGCAACCTTGAGAAGGGTAAGGAAAAATGGTGGAAAGATTGAAGGGATTATATGGTACCAGGGCGAATCAGATTCAACTCAGCAAGCCTGTTGTTTGTATTCAGAAAGAATGAAAAAACTTGTTACCTCTTTTAGAAAAGATCTTAAGGACCAAAATCTGCCTTTTGTTGCTGTCCAGATTGGAAGATTTATTAATACAGGATTCCAAAGGCAGTACTGGAACTCTATTCAGGACCAGCAATACAGACTTTTGAAAAAAATAAAGAATTTTTCCATTGTTCCATCTGTGGATCTATCACTTGACGATACAATTCACATAAGCGGAAGAGACCACAAAATACTGGGGAAAAGGATTGCTTATGCAATGAATGTTCTTGTGCATGGTAAAAAAGCAGGATTTCCTCCGATCGAGCTTGATGAGAAAAAGATTGAAGCAAAGGCGGTTCCACCTAACAATTATGTTGATATCACTCTAAAATTTAAAAATGTTGCAAAATCATTTATCATGCCTGGTGGTGTTAGGCCTGCAGGTTTCAGTATCGGCGACCCAGAGCCAGGTCCTTTCGTCTATGACATAGGAATAGCAAAGGACACAGTTATTTTAAGGACAAATCTTTCTCTTTCAGGTATTGAGGGAAAACTTCTATATCATGGATACGGTTTAGATCCTTATTGTAACGTCAAGGATGCTCACGAGAGGATTATTCCTGTATTTGGTCCTGTAAGATTGGGCAGGTATCGGGCTTTAACTCCAATGGTCACAGAATGGGATTGCTTTTTCCCTTTTGACCTTCCGGAAGGAGTCGACGCGCAACTTAATGGATTAGGCATTCAACACTGTTCAGGAATTAACTGGAGCCATATTAGGTTTCAAACAAGATTCTGCGACCTGCATGAAAAGCTTGTTGATTACAGTGGAAGGGATTTTGTGATATGGTTTTCAAAAAGAATAAGAATTTCAGAGCCGATGAAGCTTGCAGCATGTCTGGGCTATGATGGTCCTGTTAAGATCTGGCTTGATAATAGAGAAATTTTTCATGACCCGGCTGGAACAAATCCTGCATGGGAAGATAGGGCAATTGTTAAGTTTGATGCTGAGCCAGGCGAACATAAAATTGTCATCGCCCTTGGTTCAAATAAGTGCAGGGCATGGGGAATCTATTTCAGATTGGAAAGATTGGATATACCGAAAAAATTTATCAGGCAAAATCTGGTTTTTCCAATGCCAGAGTTTATTTGAAGCCAGGAGGAAATATGCATCAGCATTATGTGATGTTCAAATTAAAGGACAAATACAAAAAGGACCTGCCAGAGATTGTTGAAAAATTAAAATCCTTACAGGATCGAATACCTCTTATAAGAATGTCTGAGGTTTTTGTTAATCGGATTGATGGGCCGCACAGCTATGATATTCTGTTTCATGCAGTTTTTGACAGCACAGAGACCTTCAATCAATATATGAAACATCCCGAACATGTTCCAGTGCAAAAGTACATTGAGGAAAGGGTCTTTGTTGACAGAATAGCAGACATTGATTTTACTGATTAAAAATCTTTTTTTCTGAATTTTACTGGAGGGAAAAATGGCTTCGTGCAGGGTAAAAGCATATGTATTGAAGAACATTGCGAGACCAATAATCAACTGGCAGAAAGAAATGGGGCTGGCAAGCGCGCAGGGCACGCAGACCAGTTCTGCAAGCTATGCAGAAATTATGGGGAAAAGCAGTGATTATTACCATAATCTGATATCGTTTACGACAGTTGAATATCATCCAGAGACAGGCCTTGTTTATTGCGGAATTACTGCTGCTGATAATGATATTTTGTGGACATTTGACCCTGAAACTAAAAAATTCAGTTCACTTCATTTTGAAAGGTATGGCGAAAAATATGATGTAAAGATACACCGTTCCCTGATTATTGATGATGATGGAACAATCTATGGCGCGACGGCAGGCCTTATTGAACCATTTGAGTATCTCGATGCGCCTGGAGGGAAGATTTTTTCTCTTAATCCAAAAACAGAGGAAATAAAAATTCTTTGTATTCCGTGTCCGCATGAGTATATTCAAACCATTGCGCTGGACAAAAAAAGAAAAATCATCTATGGATTTACCTGGCCTGGTATGAAGTTTTTCAGGTATGATATTAAAACAAATAAAGCGATTAACTTTGATTGGGTAGGCAATTACCCGCACATACCTTCTGTTGATGATGATGGAAATCTATGGGGGCAATGGTCTCAGGCAGGTTCTTCAAACGCTAATCTTTTAAGGTACAATCCTGAAACAAACAAAATTGATTTTTTAAGAAAATCCCTACCAAAGGTATATACATCTGATACAGGCGGTATTGATGGAATGCTTAATGGTGGAGATGGCTATATCTATATTGGAACTGTTTCAGGCGCATTAATGCGGCTTGACCCGAAAAACATTGAGGTAAAATACCTGGGAAAGCCCTATCCAGGAACGCGGCTTGCAGGACTTTGTATCGGTAAGGATGGACTCATTTATGGCGGTGGTGGAGAAAATTATAACACATATGTTTTTGCCTATGACAGAGAAAAAGAAAAATTTATTACATTTGGCAGATTGTATGACTCTGAAATAAATGATGCCTGTGTGATTGTGCATCACATTGCAATCACTGAAGACAGGACAATTTACGCTGCTGAAACCGATAATCTTGAAAGGAGCGGATTTTTGTGGGAATGTAAGGTAAGTCCGTAAGGGGGAATTGTGTTTATTGATATTCATGTCCATGCCTACCGAAAAGAGTGTCCGCCTGCAGACGGCAGGACAAGATTTGCAACACCTGAACAGGTAATAAAAAGATATGATGAACTCGGAATTGAAAAAGGTGCATATCTTCCCTTGATTGGCCCGGAAGAGTATCTTGCGCAGTCAAATGAGGATGTGATTGAAATATGTGAGAAATCAGGTGGTCGGCTTTTTCCATTCTGCAACATAGACCCAAGGGGTATTGGAAATAGTCCTGACGCTGATTTTTCAATCTGGCTTGAGCATTATAAAAAGCGCGGTTGCAAAGGAATAGGAGAATTTATGCCAAATCTTCCTTTTTCAGATCCCAGGTGCCAGAATTTTTTCAAACACGCAGAAAAGGCAGCTCTACCCATAATTATTGATCTTTCATCAAGGCTCGGCGCTGGATACGGTATTTACGACGATATTGGAATGGTACAGCTTGAAAATACCTTGAAAAAGTTCCCAAACCTGATTATTTTTGGACATGGCGCTGCATTCTGGGCAGAAATCGGAGTCCTTGAAACTCCGGCTGACAGAGCAACATATCCCGCGTATCCAGTGAGAGAAGAAGGGGTCGTGCCGAAACTGATGAGAAGATATCCAAATTTGTGGGGCGACCTTTCAGCAGGCAGCGGATACAATGCTCTTGCAAGAGATCCTGAATATGCTGTCAAATTTCTTAATGAGTTTCAGGACAAATTGTGTTTTGGTACTGATTTATGTCGGCCGGACCAGGAAATTCGGCTATGTAGTTTTTTAATAAAGCTCAGAGATGAGGGGAAATTGAGCGAGGAAGCTTTTGAGAAAATAGCGAGAAAAAACGCAATTGGGTTATTCGGGCTGTGAAATTCAAAAGAAGAATGCTATGGAAAATTTTGCTTGACGCATTAATCATCATTATCGCTGTCACTATAATTCTTGGCTATAGAGCCATAAGCCCGCCAAGAATGCCAGTTTTAATTACGCCAACTGACCTTGGACTTCCTTATGAAAAAGTCAATTTTATTACTGAAGATGAGAAAAATTTATCCGGCTGGTTTATACAATCAAAGGAAGCAAAAGGAGTAATTATCTGCCTGCATGGATATCCTGCAAACAAATCAGATATACTCCCATTTGTTGAATTTCTTTATCCCTGTTTTTCCCTTTTTCTTTTTGACTTTCGCGCTCATGGAGAAAGCTCTGGAAAAATAACCCATTTTGGACTAAAGGAGCACTTGGATGTATATGCAGCAATAAAATGGCTTCGGATGAATAAGAAAACAAAAAATGCCAATATAGGCATATGGGGATACTCTCTTGGAGGGGCAGTTGGTATTATTGCAGCAGACGGAAACAATGAAATAAAGGCGCTTGTGACAGATTCTGCCTTTGCAAATTTTCCTGAAATGGTCACAAATTATTATAAAAATTTTGGCCCATTAAAGTATGTTTTTTCAGGTACTTCCAGGATTCTCGGAAGATGGGTATTACGGTCTGATTTTTCGTTGAACAGCCCTGAAACAAGAATCAGCGGTATAAAGTGTCCTATTTTGATCATTCATTCAGAAGATGACGAATTTGTTCCTTTCCAGCACGCGAAAAGATTGTTTGAAAAGGCGCCAGAGCCAAAAGAACTTTTTATTACCCATGGCTCTCACACAGCTATGGCAGGCACAACAGAATATCAGAAAAAGGTCTTGAATTTTTTCAAAAAATACATTGACGGGAGGAAAAAATGAAATGCATATTAATGACTCTGTTGTTTTTCCTGATGTGTCATTCAGGCTTTTCAGAAGAGTTTGTGGTAATACAAAAAGATAAGCCGTGTTCAATCGTAGTAATGCAATCCTCTAAGGAGAAGTTAAGCAAGTACAGCCAGGAGCTGGCAGACTGGTTGAAACGAATAACTACAGCAGAATTTAAGATAAACTCGGTTGATGATATAAAAGGTGTTACAGATGCGATTATTCTGGGCACATCAGAAGATTTCCCTGAAATGATAGATGCGTCGCTTGGACCCGAGGGGTTTATTATCAAAAGTGAGAAAGAAAGACTCTGGATAGCAGGCAACAGCGAGCTGGGTTTACAGCATGGTATTTACAGTTTTCTTGAAAAGATTGGTTGCAGGTGGTATTTTCAGGATCCAGTATGGCATGTGATACCGCAGAAGAAGGATATACGGATTTCGATTGATGCAAAGGAAAAGCCGTCATTTGCATGGAGGAATATCTGGTATGAATTTGGCCCAAGGACTCCGAAATTAAAGACCGATTATGAAAACTGGATAAAGTATAACAGGCAGCAAGGCTGGTTTAATGTTTCTGCAGGGCATTCTTACGCAAGATACATTCCACCAAAAGAATTTGAGAAAAGCCCGGAACTTTTTTCACTTGTTGGCGGAGAAAGGAAGCCGACTCAGATATGCATCAGCAATCCAGAAGTGCAAAAACGGGTAATTGAAGGGGTTCTGGATGTATTCAAGAAATATCCTGACAGGGTAATGGTTTCTGTGGAACCGAATGACGGAGGCGGATTTTGCGAATGCGATAACTGCAAAAAACTTGGAAGCGTCAGCGACCAGGTGTTTTACTTAGCCAATCTTGTTGCAAGGGAAGTACAGAAACAATTTCCCGGTAAATATGTCGGGCTGCTTGCCTATCATCTCCACAGCAACCCGCCATCATTCAAACTTGAGCCGAATGTTCATGTTGAGGTGACAACCGGATTCCGTGCTGGCACGAAACTTACAATTCAACAGCAGGCAGAACAATTCAAAAAACTAGGGGCAAGTGTCGGAGTTTATGACTATTTCAGCGTATATCTGTGGGACTGGGATGTTCCAGGAGCAGCAAAAGCAGGAAGATTTTATGCGCTTGGAGAATTTATAAAAGAGATGAATAAGATTGCTCTGACAAGTTACACAGCACAAAGTTGTTGCAACTGGGGACCAAATGGACTGGGTTACTGGCTTGCCGCAAAATTGATGTGGGACTCCAGTAGTGATATCAATGCGCTTGTAGAAGATTTCTTTGAAAATTGTTTCAGGAAGGCAAAGTTGCCAGTCAGGCAGATTTATGAAAGATGGGCGAGGGCGGAAAGACATACGCCGAGAACACTCAAGCTTGCCCTACAGGATTTACAGCAAACGTATAAGGTTGAAAGAGATCCGGAAGTGCAGGCAAGATTAGATCGTCTCGCGATGTATTTACACTGGCTTGTTTTAAAGATGGAATACGAAAGGACAGTGAGAGAAAATAGGGGAAAAGAAAAAATAATAGAGGCAGCAAAGGACTGGATAATTTTTTCCCGCCGTATAATGGATACAGGTTTGATACATGTATACCCGATGTTATTTACAAAAAAGACATTTGGCGAAAGGATATTCGACGCCTTGATGAAAATAGAAGACCTTGACAAAAACGAGGTTGAAAACTGGAAAAAAGAGAGACAGGACATTCCTGAAGCAGAAGAAATAAGAAGGTTGTTTACTGAAGATATAAAGAGGTTTTCTGATTTGCAGGCAGTTGAAATTACAGGAAAACAGTTTTCAACAAATCTTGTTGCGCTTTCAGAAAAAAAACCAGAGATAAAAAGTAAGTTCAGTGAAGTAAGCGCAAGTCCCCTGTATCTTGAGTCAGGGGTATATTACTTTTCTGGAAAGAAAGGTGAACAATTGAAACTGACATACAGGCCATTTCAAAATCACACGATTGACTGCCACTGGAAGTTGATGAGTGTTGATGAAAAATTGATATCAGAAGGAGATGTAAAGGCAGAAAAGGGTCAGGAAGCAACGATTGAAATAAATATACCGGACAACGGGATATACATCTTTGATCCTGGCACAACCTACTGGAAATCAGCATTGATAACATTTGACCACAGGCCTTTATCTGTATGGGCACAAAGAGCTTCTATCCCTGGCAAGCCAAATAGGCAGCCATTCAAGCAATGGTTTCCAAAAGGAGAACCTGTTTATTTCTATGTGCCAAAGGGAACAAAGCATTTTGTTATCGGATTTCCAACATGCAAAACAAACTCAAAACTTGTAATCAAAGACGAAAATGGGAAAATTATTTATTCCAGTGACAGAGTTTCAGCAGGGGACGAGATTTCAATTATTGTGCCAGAAGGTTCTGATAATCAGATATGGAGCATGGCGATCACAAGTTTGAGAAACACTGTTGAACTTTACGATATTCCGCCATTTTTGGCAAGACACCCTGATGAACTTATAGTACCGGAAGATGCAATAAAATAGAACAAAGTTAGTTACCAGTCAGAGAAAACTGAATACCTGAATGTCATTGAGTCGGGGTCATACTTTGTATGCCAGGAAACATGTCCATCAGCAAATAAAACATTCAGTCCGCCTGCGTGATGGGGTTTCCAGTGGCTTGAATCTGCCTGCCATCCAAGACAGTTCTGGGTATAATCATCCTTGTCGCAGTCAGGCTCAGTGAACCTGTAATTGCTATCGCCTGCAAGAACAAACGCTGAAGGGAACCTGATTCTTTTTCTGTTTGTGGCGGCGCGAGCAAAACCCGCGTCAACAAAGGCAGCCCGAGCGCTCAAAAAATAATGGTAATCAGAGATCCCCCTTGGGAAGGATGGACACTGATACATATTTTTGTTTTTTATATACGGAAACAATGTCTCCATCCATCCGCATGGGTTTTCACCCCAGTCAATCGTTCCTGCGCACAAAGGATAAAATTCATTGTTGTCGTCAGCATACATTTCAAGAGCAAGACTTAGTTGTTTAAGGTTGTTTGTGCATACAGCTCTTCTTCCGTTTTCCCTGGCTCTTGAAAGCGCTGGAAGTATTATTGCGGCAAGTATGGCGATAATAGCAATTACCACAAGCAGCTCAATAAGTGTAAATCCGTTTCTCTTTTCCATAATAAAAACTCCTCAGTATGAACATTTTTATATATTTTGACATTGAACAAGCAAGCAAGTTTAGTCAAAAATCAAATAATCTTTTTTTCTGTCCAGCAATGAAGACAGAGTTTACTGGCAGGTATGCCTATCGCTTTTACAAAGTCTTCAACTGTGTTATATTTCAAAGTATCCGCGCCAATCCTTTTTGCTATTTCAGCAATGGAATATTGTTTTGCCGCAAGTTCCTTATATGACCTTGTTGATATGTCATATCTGCAGGGCGCCATTAAAGGCGGACATCCAACCCTCACATGAACCTCTTTTGCTCCAAACGCTTTAAGTTCAAGAACCTTGTTTCTTATTTGTGTTCCTCTGACTATTGAATCATCGCAAAGCACAATTTTTTTCCCTCGAACGCTTTCTTCTATCACAGACAGTTTAATTCTGGCTTCTCGGTCTCTTTCTTCCTGAGTTAAAGGCAGATAGCTTCTGCTTGCAAATCTATCTATGAGGAAAACCTCATCGTATGGAATACCTGATTCTCTGTGATAACCAAGGGCATAACCAATGCCTGAAAAAGGTATTGCCGCAACAATGTCAGCATCAACACTATCATTGCGCGCAAGTGATGCACCAAGATTTTTTCTCGCCTTTACCACAGGCACTCCCTCAATAATTGAATCCATTGAAGCGATATAGCCCCACTCAAATGCGCAATAGGCAATTCTACCATCACCAACACGTGCTTCTTTTTTTATTCCATTTTTCCCGATAAAAACAATTTCGCCAGGTACTACATCTCTTATAATTTTCGCTCCAGCAAGACTGAAGGGTCTTGATTCGGAAGAAACAATATAATCGTTTTCTGTTTTGCCAAGAACAAGAGGTTTGAAACCATGTTTATCTCTTGCGGCGTAGATTCCATCTTCTGTCAGTATCAAAATCGTATATGAGCCCTTTGCCTTTTCAGCAAGTTTTTTTAGTCCGTCAACAAAATCATTTCCCTGCACGATCAATTTTGCGATAAGTTCAATCTGGGTATGACTTGAAAAAGAATGCCCTTTGTTTTTTAATTCATTGAAAAGTTGTTCAGCGTTGATTATATTTCCACTGAAGGCAATGACGAAAATGCCCAGTTTTGATTCAAGCATAATTGGCTGACGTTCCTTCAGACTCACATGACCTATGCCGAAATTTCCTGAAAGATTTTGCAATTCTTCAGCAGTGAAAGAATGTCTGACAAATCCCTTATGGGTGATAAGTTTGAGTTCTTTATTATAAGTGGCGATACCACAGTATTTCTGACCCCTGTGCTGAAGTTTGAAAATGCCGTAAAAAAGATAACTAACACAGTCATTTTTTGAATAGATGCCATAAAGCCCGCAATTTTCTTCTATTTTCATTTTGTCTCCTTTAACTTCCCTTGATCTTTTCTTTTCCAATTCCAGAACCCATTCTTCTAATACTAATGTTTCAAACAATCATTCGAATGTAAACTCGCACAAAAATTCAGATGCGAAAGTTGGTGGTAAAGTTTTGCTTTTGTGCCTTTGATTGCATTATTTTAGAAAATCAGGCTATGTCTGTCAAATTATGATTTGTTGCCGTTACAGTCAACAGGTACAAACTCAATCAAAAAACACGCGTAAAAACTTTTTTGATTTTCAAAGCTCAGTTTTTCGGATAATACCCGTATTGACTATTGGGGATAAACAAGGGTCCTACCTGTTCAATAAAACTTTTTGTTTTGTAATCGATTTTCTCAATTAAGATATCTCTACGTAGTAGTAACAGTTAAAGGGGGAGTTCAGAGGGTAGTTAGGAAGTTGTGGATAAGTTTTCTGTTTCTCTTTCACATTAGGGTAGTTGACTTTAAGCCAGAACCTCCGATAGAATAGGTAACAAAAAGAAAAGGAAAGCTGGTATGAGTGAGAAGGAGTTTGTTTATCAGATGAGGTTAAAGATATTTTGGGAAGCAGATAAAAAGGGAACCTATATTAATCTTATGTGCAAGAAATATCATGTTAGCAGGAAGAGGAGGGATAAAGAAGGAGACGAAGGTTTGAGCTCAAAGATAAGAGCAAAGCCCAAAATGCCAAATAGAGTTTCTAAAGAGATAGAAGAAAGGATTCTTACTGACTGCGGGGCAGAATATACCAGTTGGAAGAAGGAAGCAATACAAAACCATAAGTTTGAGATGAAGCGCAAGAAACTTGGAAAGCGTTTCGGAAAGTCGAGAATGTTGCGAAAGTTCGCGCCACGAAACGAGTAAATGCTTTGTGCATCGTCGCCCACAGCCATCACATTGCCGTGAACGCTTGAAAGCAACGCCACTAAATCCGCTTGCACCAAATTTGTGTCTTGATATTCATCAACCATCACATAACGCA
>JAMWBU010000047.1 GCA_023819255.1 Candidatus Omnitrophota bacterium | reverse complement strand
CTTATTTTGATAAACACCGCACCTTATAATTGAAATATTTTGTACAAATAATGGTGACATTAAATATTGTTATGAGAACATTTGGAACGACGACATTCTTCAGACTAAACAACAGTTTTGTTTGTTTCTAAGGCATTGCCCATTACGGTCTCAGATAATTTATAAATAAACACGAAAAATATTAAAGGTGATATTAAGTAGCTGTCTTTTACGCAAAAATTTAATAATAGGATAATAATATCGATGAAGTTTGAACAAAACAAAAAAAAAATAAATAATAACAATAACAACTCCTGGGATATTAGAACTGCAATGATGTCAAAATGTTGATAAAAATGATATAAATCTGTTTTGATAACTTTGAATCGAGAAGCGTGTTGTGATAGTCTGGAAATATTATTGAAAGTAGTTGTTTTAGCAGGAACCAAAATAACAAGTTTCGCTTTATGTCAAAGATTTTAACGAAAAAAAAATAGCTCAGTTTTTAAATTTAACGACAAATTTAAATTATTTGTTTTTGTTGACATTTTCACAGCGTTTGACAAATGAACATCATTCATAAACGTATATGAGCGTTCATGACATCATAAAACAATAAAAGATTTTAAAATGGGCGGAGATAATTGGGTTCTTCATTTTTAAAAGTATAGAAAAAAGTAATTTTATTGCCCTTAAATTGTCATTTTTAGAATAAAAGTATAATTAAATTCTTGCCGTCATTTTTGCTTAACTTTTTTAGTTTGATCAAGCAAAAACTTTTAAAATTTTTGAAACAAAAAAATAATCATGTAATATGTTATTACATTGTAGTCTCTCCACCTTTTACTTTACTTAATTGACATGCAGAAGATGTTGCCTTCGATGTAGGATGGGACAAAGAAATAGCTGTAAAATGTATAAATGTAAAAATGAGACCTGTTAAATTAATTCATAAGCGCAGGAGATATGCATATATTAAGTGAATCCCAGGTAGACTTGATAGTAGAAAAAACAGAAGAAATTCTGGAAAAGGTTGGATTTGTTGTTGAGAGCGATGAAATACTGAAAGCGTCAAAGAAATGCGGGGCAATTGTAGACGAAATTAAATCCACAATAAAAATTCCCAGAGAATTGCTCAGGGAGCTTATAAGTTTATGTCCTTCAGAATACAAAATATCTGATCTGAACGGAAATGAATATAAAGTAGGTGGCGATAACCGCTATTGTATGGCGATAGTAACAGATCCATGGATTATTGATTATGAAACTCAACTTCCCCGAAGGCCATCCCTTGAAGATATAAGAAGAAACACAATGGTGGGACAGAGTTTACCTGAAGTAATATCAATGAGTAGAATGGATTTTCCTGTAACGGATTTTTCTGATGAGACTTCAAGCTGGCATGCATTATTAGAACATCTTCTTCATCAGAACAAGCACATTTCATTTATACCTGGTTCTCTTGAACAGTACAGAATTTTTATGCAGATAGCAGAGATATTAAAAGAAGGTATTCCAGCAGAAAGAAATATAATGACTGTAGCAGTAACCCCGATAACTCCTCTTAGATTGGGCCGCTGGAATGCGGAAGTCCTTATTGATGCTTGCAAAAAAAATATACCAATGGTTCCAACCACATGCCCTATGGCAGGTATGACATCTCCTTATAGCAAAATAGGGACATTTATTCAGGCGAATGTTGAGACCATATTTCTGTTAGCGATTTCTCAGCTATTGAAACCAAAAATACCGTTTAGATATGCTTTCGGGTCCTCTGTAATGAATGTAAAAACAGGCTGTGATCTTTATTACACAATGGAAAAGGTTCTTGAGAAAATGGTTGTGGGAAGTTTGGCGAAAAGATATGGCCTGACATTTGGCGTTGAGTGCGGTGGAACTATGGGATATCGTTTTGACGGCCAGAGCGGCGCAGAGGGGGTACTTTTTATGCTTGCGGCATATATGTCAGGAGCAAATATGATGCAGGGCATTGGTTCCTGTTATAATGCCATAGGGATGTCGGCAGAAATGATGATCATACATACTGGCTGGCTTGAGGTGGCAAAATATCTTTCAAAGGGTGTTAGTTTTGATGACCTGGAAGAATCCGTAGAAAGTATAAAAAATGCGGGTCCTGGTGGGGATTTTCTAACTGACAGCCTTACGCTTAAAAATCTCCGCGGCGGTGAATTTTTCCACAGCGAACTATTTACTACTGCTGATGAGGCTAGTTTGATGCTGGAAAAAGCGCATAATAAGGTTGAAGAAATAGTAAGTAATTTCAAATCGCCACTTCAAGGAGAAAAGAGAGAAAAACTTATCAGATATTTTCATGATAATATTTTTAAGAAAGTTTAGAATTTTGTATTTTTCAGAAAGGATTTGCGGGGGCAATATATGAAATGCAAAAAAGGACAGGCGCTGTGGAAAGAAGCAAAAAAAATTATACCCATGGGAACGCAGCTTCTTTCAAAAAAAGCAGAGCTTTTTCTTCCGGAACAATGGCCTTCATATTTCAGCAAGGCAAAAGGTATAGAGGTACAGGATCTTGATGGGAATAAATATCTTGACTTCACCATAATGGGTGTTGGAAGTTGTATTCTGGGATATGCAGACCCGGATGTTAATAAGACAGTTAAAAGTGTCATAGACACGGGAAATATGTGCACCTTAAACAGTCCTGAGGAGGTTAAACTTGCAAAACTTCTTCTGGAGATAGATGAGTGGGCTGGTAAGGTACGGTATGCAAGAACAGGCGGAGAGGCGATGGCTGTTGCCATCAGAATTGCGCGAGCATTTTCAGGCAGAGACAAGATTGCTTTCTGTGGTTATCATGGATGGCATGACTGGTATCTTTCTGCAAACCTTTCAGATGACAGAAACCTCGATGGGCATCTACTGCCAGGACTTGAGCCGCTTGGAGTGCCAAGGGGCCTTGCTAAAACGGCTTTCCCATTTACATATAACAATATCAGCGAACTCGAAAAGATAACCGAAAGTCATGATATAGGCGTCATAGTTATGGAACCATTAAGAAGCAATTACCCTGAGAATGGATTTCTTGAAAAGGTGCGCGCAATTGCTGATAGGTGTAAGGCAGTGCTTGTATTTGATGAGATAACAAGCGGATTCAGAATGATAATTGGTGGCGCATATAAACTTTTCAATGTTGAACCTGATATTGTTGTATATGCCAAGGCAATAAGCAATGGCTATCCTATGGCTGCCATTGTGGGAAGATCTGAAATAATGGAAAAAGCAGAAGAAAGTTTCATAAGCAGCACATACTGGACTGAAAGGATAGGGCCTGCAGCGGCGATAGCAACAATTAAAAAAATGAAACAAAAGAATGTGCCAGAGTATCTTATGAAGATGGGAAAAAAGATAATGGATGGTTGGAAGAAAATATCAGAACAAACAGGATTAAAAATAAAAATTTCAGGCATACCACCACTTCCAAAGTTTTCTTTTGATTATGAGAACTCTCGAGAACTTACAACACTTTTTACTCAAGAGATGCTGAAAAGGGGATTTCTTGCAAAAGATAGCGTATATATTTCTTACAGCCACAAAGAAAAACAGATAAATGAGTACCTTTCTGTAGCCAGGGAAGTTTTTGACATAATGAAAGAGGCTATAGAAAAAGGTAAAATAAAAGAAATGTTGAAAGGCCCTGTTGCGCAGCAGGGCTTCAAACGACTTACTTAAATTTCTAAGAAGGGTGGCAAAATGGTAAGAAAAATTCTTGCTTGGTTTTTTATGGCAGGTGTAGCAGTTGGTTTTGCGCAGGTCACGTGCACGCCAGAAAAAACTTCTGTTTCAGTAAAATCAGGAGATATCTTTGTTTTTACTGTGAACAATCCACAGCCGGTTGATATTTCCATCAAGGTTTATGATGCTGATGGCAAATACATCCGCACACTTCATGAGAAGTGCACAACTGAAACTCTTTTTAAAATTCCATGGAATCTTAGAGATGTTGATGGTAAACAGGTATCTGCCGGAAAATACACTGTCAAAATAAGAACCGGATTAAAGCTTGTTCTTGATAACAGTTTTGGTAAAAACGGTGTAATCGGAGGAGATGACACATTTATAAGCCCAAGAAATGTAAGGGTTGATAAAAAAGGCAATGTTTATGTTCTTGATTATGGGGCAGGAATTATACATAAGTTTAATCCTGATGGAAGCCCTGCAAATGACATCGCAGGGAAAAACAGGATAACAGGATCTTCTTCGGGATGCTGGAATAATATTGCAGTTGATGGAGATGGTAACAAAATTTATGCAACTGCAGGTCACAGCGTTCTTGTTTACGACGGAAAAACAGGACAGCAAATTTATTATATAGGAGGATTTTTTGGTAGTGATGCTGGCTGGGAAAAGACAAAAGGCGGTCTTGGCTGGCCAAACTGGATAGGGCTTAATGGAGATTATCGGCTTTATGCTTCCTGCCCTGGATACACCTATTTTGCTGCATTTGACAGGAGAAAACAGGGAATGGAAGGAGGCCTGTGGCGTTCAAAAGGCGGAACACCTGGCGAATCAGGTGATACTGATGGAAAAAGGGCAATCTATCTTGCTAACGCTTATTATACCAACAGAAATGGCATAACAAAATGGCTCGATAAGGATACATCAGTCGAGATTGCCTATGGGATAACAGCCATTAAAGATCCGATTAAGAAGACCCAAGAAGCAATGGCAAATGTATACGGGGTTGCATTTGATGGCGAATATGGAATTTATCTTGTTCAGAGAGACCCTGTCAGGATTATAAAACTTGCTGATAATGGATTTGGCTTTGATTTTGTTAAACAGTTTGGTTCTCCTGGAAATGATGCTTCAAAGATCGAGTTTGTAGCGCCAAAGGATGCAGCAGTCAGCCCTGATGGAAAATTCTTATATGTTATTGAAGATGGCGAACCGATAAGCAGTACAAACACTGAGCCAGGCCTCGCGCGACTTGTTAAATATAAAATAACCTACGAGGAAGAAAAGGAAATTACATTGAATGTTCAGTAGGCAAAACTGGAGAGGGCAAATCAAATGAAAAAATTCACTTGGATCGCTTTTTTATCTTTGTTTGTTTTATCTTCATTGAGTTTCTCTCAACAAAAAAAGAATCCTGAAAAAATCTATGTGAGGTTTAAGGTATTTTCTGCTGATTCTGTTTATGCTTATTTAAAAACATTTATCCATCACTCCCCATGGTATGTCAGTTATTCAGCGATTCCCCGAGGTGGAGAAAACTATGCAAGGATGAGAATAAAACAGGACAAGTATTCTCCATGGGCGGAAATTTCAGGAGACTGGGCAACGATTGTTCTTGATTTCAGAAATCCTGAGCCACTGGAAAATGTTGATGTTGAGATTCAGCTGTCTGCAAAGGATGATGAATCGGGAATTTTCAAGACAATAAGAACACAGGAAAAAGGAAGCATTGTTGCTATAAGCTTGCCTTTTGATTATTATTCAAACCCGGACAATATTCTTACAGTGAGACAGGAATCAGAAAAACATCTTAAAATGGCCCAATCGCTCAATCTTTCTCAGGAGAATCTTCCAAAAGAATTTTCATTTTATACCGGCGCAAGCGGTTATGGTAGTTTGTATAAAGATATTGAGATCTGGAAAAATGAGCTGAAAACTTTGAAAATACTTGGTATTAATGGGACATCTTATCCTGGCGATCAGCAACAATACGATGTTTACAGGGAGATTGGTTTTGACAGGTTTGTCTCACATAACCCGGGCAATGTAAATCAAGCAAAAAATGAAAAGAAGGTTTCAGAACAAGCGTTTTCAAAAATACAGGCAGTCGTTCTTGCAGATGAGCCAGGTAATTATGGACTTTATAAACTTAATGAACTGCCCGTGGAAGATTTCCATAGGTTTGTTGAAAGCAAGGGGCTTAAGCCAAAGGATTTCAATGCTAAGGATTGGTCTGACATAAAGTCTTTCACTGACAGAAAAGAGATTGAAAAGATTGAATTCAACTGGGGGCCGAAATATGCTGATGCAGCAAGGAAGGCATATTACTGGACCCATAGATATGCGCAGCATATTACAATCAACTATTTCAAAAATATGACAGATACTCTTGAGAAAGAATATAACCCTGGTGTTTTGACTTTTGTGAATTACACAGATCATCCATTGATACTGGGTGGTATGATGTGTCCTGGAAGTCCTGACTGGTTTGAAATGGGCCTTAACAGGGCAACAACCCTTATGTGGACTGAAGACTGGATGTACGCAGGTATAAGGTCATGGGGAAACGGGCTGTATCAAAGATTAGGTTTTCTTTGCGATATCCTTCGAAGTGCTGCCAGTAAACATAACCAGCCACTTGGTTTTTACAACACGATGGACGGAGAAGATGGAATAAGGATGAAAGGATTTACTGTGATTGCTCATGGCGTGAAAATTATCGACTATTTCTATTATGGGCCAACATATTCTGCAACTGAAAACTACTGGTCTGACAGCATTTCCCAGTATAAAGGCGTGGCAAAGGTAATAAGAGATATCGGAAAGTCAGAAGACCTTGTTTATCCTGGAAAGCCGGTTAAAAGGGATGTTGCGATTGTTTATAGCACGACAGAAGAGATATGGGATCAAAATGGAGCCAAGGGGCATGAAAAGCAGTATCTTCATATAGCGCTTGCCCAGCAGATGTATCATGCAGATGTTATCAATGAAACCCTGATTGATGAAAAAGATCTTTCACAGTACAGGGTTATCTATCTTATGGATAAACACCTGCCGGTTTTTAACCAGAAGAAGCTACGGGAATTTGTAGAAAAAGGCGGAACTCTTGTTTTGTTTCCGGAAGCTGCGGAAAGAGATGAGTATGATAAGCCGACAGACATTATCACTTCGTTGATTGGGGTGGAAACAAATACAACAATAATGCAAGGCACTGAAAAGACAAAAGTCTTGTTAAATTTAGATCCAGAAAATACTTTCGAAGATGATGTCTATATTACCTTAAAAAAGGCAGAGATTTCTGGAAAACTCAAGCCGCAGATTATTGGAAGTTTTTCTGATGGAAAAGCTGCGATTGTTCAAAATAAGGTGAAAAAAGGAAGCATAATCTATTATACTTTTATGCCCGGACACAACTTTTTCAGTCATATTAGAGAATTGAACAAAGAGGGCTATGTGACAAATTTCCCTGAAAAAGCAAGAAGGATCATTTCTTTGCCCTGTGAGATTGCAAAGGTGCCAAGATATATAGAAGTTTCTCAGGGAATATTTGAGGCAGGTTTGCTTGAATCCGAGAAAGGATTTGCCCTTGTTATGGTTAATCTGGAGAGAAAGCCAGTTGAAAAACTTGATTTAAGAGTCAGGGCACAGGGAATAAATAAGATAGAATCAATTGAGAATGGAAAGATTGAATTTAAAAAAGAAAAGGATTATGTTTTGTTTTCAATGCCATTTTCGGGGCTTACAGACATTATACTATTGAGAAAATAAATGGAGGTCTGAAATAAGCTGGAAGGCAGGTCCAGAAATTGTCAGAAAATTGAGCCTTAATAATCCGTTTCAAGTAAATTACGATGAAATATTTGTTCCGAATTATACTTTACCTGAGCTTTTTTTGTGCCTTGATGGGACAGAAATTAAAGACGCGGATGAGTGGATGAAAAAAAGAAGGCCTGAAATCCTTGAACTTTTTAAAACCCATATGTATGGAAGATTGCCTGAAGAAAGACCGGGTTGTTTCAGGTATGAAATTTTTGACACTGAAAAAAACGCTCTTGGCGGAATTGCAATTAGAAAGCAGGTTAAAATTTATTTTACAGAAAAAGAAGACCCATCTCTGGATCTATTGATATATCTTCCAGTCGACAGAAAAAATCCTGCGCCGATTTTTACTCTTTTACATTTTTACGGGAATCACACTGTTACAGAAGAAAAAGCCATCCCGATTAGACCGCAATGGGACAGGACATATAACAAGTACATACCTGATGAAAACACAAGGGCATCTCATTCTAAAACGATACCTGTAAGAAAAATTATTTCAAGGGGCTATGGGGTTGCAACAGCATACTATGGGGATATTGCACCTGATATAAAAGATTGTTTTTCTCACGGTGTTTTTGGCGCATTTGACCATATTTTTGGAGAAAAAAGACCGTCAGATGCCTGGGGTGCAATTTCAGCCTGGGCATTCGGATTAAGTCGCATAATGGACTATTGTGAAATAGACCAGGATATTGACTCAAAAAAGGTTGCAGTTATTGGCCACAGCCGGCTTGGAAAGACAGCGCTGTGGGCTGGCGCTCAGGACAGGCGTTTTGCTGTTGTGATATCCAATAATTCTGGCTGCGGAGGAGCTGCTTTAAGCAGAAGGAAATTCGGTGAAACTCTCAGGGTAATAAATAATGCTTTTCCACACTGGTTCTGCGATAATTTCAAAAAATATAATGAGGATGAAGAAAATCTTCCATTTGATCAGCATATGCTAATTTCTTTGATTGCGCCAGGGCCTGTTTATGTGGCGAGCGCAGATGAGGATCTATGGGCAGACCCAAAAGGAGAATTTCTTTCTGCAAAAAATGCAGAACCAGTTTATAATCTTTTTGGACTTGAAGGTCTTCCCTGTGATGAGATGCCTGATTTAGATAGTCCTGTTATGGGCGCAATAGGCTATCATATTAGAAAGGGAGGACACGGACTGACAGAATACGACTGGGACTGTTATATGAATTTCTGCGATAAGCATTTTAATTACAAAGGATAATAAGGGGGGGCGAATGGCAAGAATAGGGCTTCAGCTTTATTCAGTAAGAACTGATTGCGCAAAAGACCTTGTTGGAACTCTGTCAAAGGTCTCAAAGATGGGATATCAGGCAGTTGAGTTTGCAGGATACCATGGCAGGGATGCAAAACAACTGAGAAATATTTTGCAGGATCTAAATTTAGTTTGTTGTGGCACACATACCGGACTTGAGACACTTCTGGACGACCAGTTAATGAAAACTGTTGAATTCAATGCGGTTTTAGGGAACAAATATCTGATTGTGCCAGGATTGAAGGAAGAGTATAGAAATTCAATATCTGCGTGGGAAAAGACAGCTGAAATTTTCAATTCCATAGCTGAAAGAATAAAACCTTATGGAATGAAAACCGGTTATCACAATCACTGGGTAGAGTTTGAAGAATTAGAGGGAAAAATCCCAATGGATATTTTTTTCCAGAGAGCTTCAAAGGATGTGATTATGCAGTTTGATACAGGAAATGCAATGAGGAAAGGTGGAAATGTGATTGAATATCTAAAAAAATTTCCTGGAAGGTCTGATACAATCCACATCAAAGAATTTTCTGCAGCAAATGATAAAGCAATTATCGGCCAGGGTGATATTACCTGGAAAGAAGTTATTGAACTTTGCCAAACAATAGGTAATACTGAGTGGTACATCATTGAACAGGAAAGCTATGCATATGAGCCGATGGAGTGCGTCGAGAAATGTTTGATCAATTTCACAAAACTTTTGAAAAATTGAAGTTTTGACAAAGAATGCTCAATTGATAAAATAAAGTACTGTGAAAAACGAATCCTAAAAAGGGGGAGATATGGCAAAGCTTGCAATCGAAGGCGGAGAAAAAATAAACAATAAACCATTTCCAATGTGGCCTTCATTTTCAGAAAAGACCATTGAGAAAGCGATTGAACCACTTAAAACAGGAAGAGTTAACTACTGGACAGGAAGTTATGGAACACAGTTTGAAGAGATGTGGGCAAAATGGAATGGCGTAAAATATGCCATCACCACAACAAATGGAACAAGCGCGCTTCATACCGCAGTGGCTGCTCTTGGAATTGGGCCTGGTGATGAGGTGATATGTCCTTCGTATTCGTTTATAGCGTCTTCTTTCTGCATCCTTCAGGCAGGCGCACTTCCTGTTTTTGCAGATGTGGACCAGTCCCACACCCTTGACCCGAAAGGGATTGAACAGCACATCAATGAAAGGACAAGGGCAATCCTTGTTGTGCATCTCTACGGGGTTGTCGCGGATATGGATCCAATACTTGAAATCGCAAGAAAACATAATCTTTATGTCATTGAGGACTGCGCGCAATGTTTTGGCGGGGTATATAAAGGAAAAAAAACAGGTACAATTGGAGATGTTGGTTGTTTCAGCTTCTGTCAGAGCAAGCACTTTACAACAGGCGGAGAAGGCGGAGCAGTAATTACCAGTGATGAAAATCTTAACTGGGAGTGCAAATCCTTCAGGGACCATGGTTATGATGTACAGCAGAGATTGAAACTTCTTGAGCTTGAAGCCAAACTTACTTATATTCACAGAAGGGTTGGGTTCAATTACAGAATGACTGAAATACAATCTTTAATAGGAATTTGCGAACTGGAAAGATTCGACACATGGAATCTGCCAAATCGAAGGAGAAACGGAAGATATCTAATAGAGGCATTGAAAAATCACCCTCTTGTGTTGCATCCGCCCATTGACACTCCTGAAAGGCAGAATGCGTTCTGGTGGGCGCCATTTGTGCTTGACGCGGATAAACTGAAGGTGCCAGTAAAGCAATTTGTAAATGCGATGGAGGCTGAAGGGGTCCCTGTTTATGGCGTTCAGTGGCCTGAAATGTACAAAGAACAGGCTTATGTCCAGCAGAACGGTTTTGGGAGATTAAAATATCCATTTAAAGACCCGAATGCCAGACAGATTGATTATAATAAGTTTGAGTGCAGGATGGCGAAATGGCTTTCAGAAAGGACAATGAGCTTTTTCACACATCCTGTTTATGACGAAAGCCATATGAAGCTTTATGTCGACGCTTTTGAAAAGGTTGCGAAAGCTTATATGAAATAATTGCTGAGTGTAAATAGGCACATCCTTTTTTGGTTATAAAAGGCAGTGCCTGTTTTTCTTTAACCGGAAAAACTTGACGAAATTTCTGTTGGTGGTATTTTATGCATATAAACGCATTCAAAACTACAGTTTTGAATAGCCAAAATTCTTGCTGTTTTCTAAAAGCAGGCGCAAGGGTTCTTAATTAAGAAAGAGAGTAAATTAAAATATAGCGAGAATTAAAATATAGCGAGGAAAAATATGAAAAGATTCGCGCTGCTGGCGTTCTGTTTTCTGCTTTTCACTGTTTCTGCGCTATGCGATGGATTGAAAATCTTCGGCCAGGATTTCTTTTCAAATATGAATCTTGCCACTTCTGAAGCAGCCAGGTTTATTCCCGAAAAATACTTTCTCGGAACCGGCGACCTGCTTGAAATATCAGTCTGGGGACCTGTGGAATTCCGCCAGCAGGCAGAGATTGACAGGGAAGGTAATATCCTGATTCCGAGAATTGGCAAGTTGTATCTATCAGGCAAAAGCCTTACCCAGGCGAAAAAATACATTCAGGAAATGTTTGACAGGACTTACAAAAATGTAAAAGTTGAGCTTACTCTCATAAAAGGAAAGATTATACCTGTTTTTGTGATGGGAGAAATCATAAGACCTGGAGCATACGTCGTAACCAGTTCCAGCACTATTCTTGAAGTAATTGCAATGGCTGGCGGTATCAACGCAAGAGGCAGTTTAAGAAAAATAGTCGTTATCAGCAAAGACGGAACAAAAAAGGAAATAGACCTGTACCCTACCCTTTTTGGAGGAACGATTCCAGAAATATATTTCCAGCCAGAAGATATCGTATATGTGCCTCTGGCAAAAAACTTTGTCGGGATAAAAGGAGCTGTAAGAAGACCTGCAATTTATGAATCCACTGAAAAGATTTCTCTGGCAGCTCTGATCGAATATGCTGGAGGATTCTTGCCTGAAGCCGATACAAAAAGAATAGCGGTGTTTCGCAATGAGCCAGGCGCGGGAAGGACAATAATAGATGTTTTCCTGACGCAGGATAAAAGAACTGAACTTAGAAATTTCATTCTTTCTGACGGCGATGAGGTTGAAATTTCCTTTTTCAGCAAGGATATTATTGATTATGTAATGGTTGAAGGAACAGTAAAGAATCAGGGAAAATACCAGTGGAAACAAGGCCTTTCAGTGGCAGACATCATCAGGGAGACAGATTTTCTGCCAGAGACCCTGCTGGAGAAGGCGGAAATCATAAGGGAAAAACCTGACGGAGCAAGGGAAATAGCGCAGTTTTCCCTTATTGATGCAGTGAAAAAAACAAACAACATTGAATTGAATCCAAGAGATAGAATTATTGTTAGGTCAAAGGATAGGCCTGTCAAAAAAGTGACTATAAGCGGAGAAGTGAAGTTTCCCGGTGAATATATGATTTCATCAGGTGAAACTTTGAGTTCGTTGATAAAAAGGGCAGGCGGATTTACATCTGCGGCATATCTTCCTGCCGCTGTTTTCACCAGGGTCTCTGTCAGACAGAGAGAAAAGCAGGAAATTGAAAAATTCATAATGGAAAAACAGGCGACCATCGAAAAGGAAGCGGGAAGAATTGAAAGCGAAGAAGAAAAAGCCCTGATTGAGAAAAGCAAAGGACTTCTTAAACAGCTTGCACAGGCTCCTGTCACTGGCAGGGTTGTTGTTTGTCTTGAGCCCTGGGATAAATTTGCTGGTTCTGACGCAGACATAACGCTTGAAGATGGGGATGTCATAAATATTCCGACAAAACCAACCATTGTAAGCGTTATGGGAGAGGTGAACCATTCCGCCAATGTTCTTTACGCAAATGGGGCTGATTATAAGTATTATATCGAGAAGGCAGGATCGTTTACAAAAAATGCCGATGTGAAAAACATTTTTGTTGTGAAAGCCAATGGCACTGCAACCACAAATTTGAAAAAGATAGAACCAGGCGATGTGATTGTTGTCGGATTTCTTGCCAAGGATAGGCCAGGAAAGATTCTGAAAGATATTTTACAGATGCTGTATTATGTTAAGATGATTATTGAGTGATGGAAAAAATATCAAGAAATCAAAGGGTGATCGGGAGTTTTAAAAGACACATACTGAATATCTTTCTACTTCTTATACTCGGTATTTTGCTTGGCATACTGTATTATTTTTTCTCGCCAAAATATTATAAAGCGACGGCTGCAATTCTCAAGCCAATCGGGAATATCGAAACACTTGATATTGCAACAAAATCAAAGACAACAGATAGACAGGATACGGGAACTGAACTGTTTATGTCGATACTTACCAGCAGAAGGATGTATGACGACATTATTGAAAAATTTAATCTTTCATCAGTTTACGGCAGCGCCAATCTTGACAGGGTAAGGGAAATTCTTCAGACAAGCTGCTGGGTTTCTGCTTCAAGCCAGAGAGTCATATCGATAAGCGTTATTGACAGAGATTCGCAAAGGGCCGCTGACATAGCAAATTTTTTCTGGAAAAACCTGGACAGATTGCTTCAGGAAATGACCATTACCACAGCAAAAAAGAATAGGATGTTTATAGAAGAGCGGCTTGTTAACACAGGGAAGACCCTTGAACAACTGCAGCAACAATTGAATCAATTGCAACAGGAGAATAAACTTCTTGCAATTAAGGATACAGGAGAGATAAGCGCCCTTGCAACAGAATTGATGACAAAGCTTTCGGAAAAAAAACTTGAGCTTGAGAGAGTTAAAAGAATTTATCAGCCCGACCAGCCGGAAGTTGTGCTGCTGGCTGCGGAAATAAAAGACCTCCAGAAAGAACTTGATAGGTTAACATCATATCAGGCAAAACTTGCTCAAATCCTGAGAGAATTGAAAGCGCAGGAAAGTGTTTATTCTTTTCTCACCGGACAACTTGAAACAGCAAAACTTGACGAGACAAAAAACACGCCTTTCATTCAGGTTCTGGATACGGCTGTGCCCCCGCAAAAGGTGTACAGTCCGGATATAAAAAAGATATTGATTGTCATATCATTGTTAATATTAGGGATAGGCGTTATTGTGCTTTTCTTTGATGTCCTCAGATTTCTTGGCAGCATATAAATCGAAATGGAAAATGTAAACCAATCAGACGGCGTGTATGTCCACTACA
>JAMWBU010000046.1 GCA_023819255.1 Candidatus Omnitrophota bacterium | reverse complement strand
AGAAGCTCAATTAAAGTAAAACCCTTTTTCTTCATTTTTCTCACCTCCTTTTTGTTGATTCTCTCACTATCAATTGCGGTTTTATCCGCAATTTACAGGAAATCTTCTCGCCTTGAATCTTTTTCTTCAATGCTGCGTAAAGTTGTCCTGTTGTCTCCGCTATTTTCTGCCTTATGCTGGTCAGTGGTATCAGGCACATTCTTGCGATGTCCGAATCATCAAAGCCGATAATTCCCAACTCCTGTGGAATCTTCTTGCCCATTTCCATTGCCTTTCTCATAAAAATCAAAGCCACTCTGTCATTTGTGCAAAATACCGCGTCAACCCCTGCTTCCAACAATCTTTTTGAACCAGCTTCAATTGCAATGCTGGCGTCCGTATCAACAAATAAAGTCCTTGAATCGTCAATCCTGCAACCATTATCAACAAGCGCCCTTTTGAATCCTTCAAATCTTTCTTCAACCGCAATCGTCGCTATTTCAGAACCAAGGAATCCTAATCTTTCATATCCCATTTTTAACAGGTGCTCACCTGCAATATATCCTCCGGCAAAATAGTCAGTGGAAACATAATCAATATCAGTGTTTCCCACCCGAGTGAAACTCATTACAGGAAATCTCATCTCGACAAGCTTGCGCAAAAACCTGTTTTCAACGCCTTTTTTCGCAGGAGCTATCGCTATGCCATCGACCCTTCTATAAAAAAATTCCTCCAGCAATTCCTCCTCAAGAACAGGATTATTGTAAGAACAACCAAAGAAAACATGATATCTATCATTTCTCGCAAGTTTTGTCATATGTTCAAGTCGCGCGAGGGTTGTTTCAGCGTGCATATCGCTTACTATCAGACCAATGGTTCCAGTTTTTCCTTTTTTCAAGGAAATGGCAATATAATTAGGCCTGTATCCTAATTCAGCAGCAAGTTTCTTCACCTGCTGTTTAAGCCCCTGACTCGCATAACAGCTCTTTCTGTCAGCCAGTATGGCATAAACAGTTGAAATAGCAATATTCAATCTTTTTGCTATCTGCTCAACCACATTTGCCTGTTTACAGGTTTTCATAGTCATAATATAGCCTTCGTTAGATAATCACAGATTTCCTGTGAAAATTTGATTGTTGAAAAAAGATAAGCAAATTTTCTGGAGAATTTTTTTGCGGTTGCGCAAGATTGCTGTCTGAAGGAAGCCTGCTGGAACTTTTTCATCTTCCCCCTTTTTTTAAAACCTTCTTTGCCAGTGATATAATAACCACTAAAACATTGTCTGTCAAGACAACAGGAGGAAATATGATTATTGACGCGCACAATCACCCTGAATGGCATGGCCATACAATAGAAAAATTTATCAGGAATATGGATGAAAATCAGATTGATATCACCTGGCTCTTGACCTGGGAATCACCGGAAGATGAGTATCCACCAAGCATTTTTTCATCAATTCCTTGCTGGGAACAAACTGGACCGATTCCATTCAGCAGGGTTATTGAATATATCAAACATAGACCTGACAGATTTGTTCCTGGATATGCTCCAGACCCGAGAAGACCTGAAGCGATTGATTTGCTGGCTGGCGCCATAAGCTTATATGGCGTGCGAGTCTATGGCGAGCTGAAACTCAGAATGATGTACGATAATCCTGACGCGATAAGAATGTTCAGGTTCTGCGGTGAAAAGGGATTGCCTGTTGTTGTTCACATTGACTATGAGTTTGACACTGGTTCAAATTATCCAAGACCATCATACTGGTATGGCGGAGGAATTGAAGCGTTTGAAAGGGCAATATCAAAGTGTCCTGAAACAAATTTTCTTGGACATGGTCCTGGATTCTGGGCGCATATTTCAGGCGATGATAAATTTGATAAGGAAGTGTATCCTGCCGGCAAAGTGAAGGAAGGCGGAAAGATTATTGAAATGCTGCACAAATATCCAAATCTCTATTGCGACCTTTCAGCAGGTTCCGGATTGAATGCAATCAAAAGAGATGTGGAATTCGGGAAAAAATTCCTTGTTGAGTTTCAGGATAGAATACTTTTTGCAAGGGACTACTTTGATTCACTGCACAGGGAATTTCTTGAATCGCTTGATCTTGACAGTGCTGTTGTTGAAAAGATTTACTATAAAAACGCGCTGAAGCTGGTACCGTTAAAATAGAGTTGCTACTGAACTCTGGCAACAGGCAGTTCAATTGTAAAACTTGTTCCAGAACCGGGTTTTGATTCAACATTGATTTTTCCGCTGTGGCTTTCTACAATCCTTTTTGTAAGAGCAAGTCCTATGCCGGTTCCTTTTTTCTTGTCAGTGGTAAAAAATGGCTCAAAGATTTTTTCAAGATTCTCCTGAGGGATGCCAATACCTGTATCAGAAATCTTTATTTTTACAATTCCATCTTCTGGCTCAAAAGAAATTTTAAGCTCGCCTCCGTCAGGCATCGCCCTGATGGCATTGTCAATAATATTCATAAAGGCATTGTAAAGCGAATCCCTGTTTCCCCATACAACAATTCTTTCATCGCCGCAGTTTATAACAAAATCAATGCCTGAAAGATTGCACCTTGGCCTTACGACAGCGAAAATCTGCTCGAAAATCTCCTTCAGATCTATGTTTTCCTTTGAAACACTTGTTGTTCTGCTATAGGACAAAATATCGTTGATGACAGTTGAAATATTCTTTATGTTATCTGCAAGCAAGGGCCAGTTTTCCTTAACACTTTTGTAGTCACCCTGCTGTATCAAAATATCAATAAGGTCGGTTGCGCCAAAAATCCCAACAAGAAGATTCTTTATTGAATGCACCATCTCGGCTGTGGCAAGGCCTATTGCCGCAAGTTGTTCGCTATGGATCTTTTCCTCCCGGGCAACCAGCAATCTGAGCGATATTACAACAAGGTCACCAAGAAACCTGAATATCACGAGATCTTCCTCTGTAAATTCGGGCTTGTCCGGAGAAGTGCGGGAAATGCTGAAAATTCCGCAGACAGAATTTTCAAATATCAGAGGAACAATAATTGAAGATGAAATTGAGGTGCCGCTCTGGCTTTTGAACCTTCTGTCTTTTTTCACCGGGCCATTCAAAATGAGAGGTTTTTTGTTCTTGGCAACCCAGTAACTGATGTTCTGTTTTTGAGCGACAGGATGACTCTTTATAATATCTTCAGGTATTCCGGTTCCAGCAACAAGGTGCAATTGTTCTGTTTTTTCATCCCGCAAAAAAATTGACGCCCTGTCAGCATCAAATTCGTTGGCAGCGACCTTTGAAATAAGAAAAAGGAGATGCTCTGAATTTCGCGCATTTGTGACTGTCTCATTAACCCTGATAAAAAAATCCTTAACCCTCTGTGGAACCTGCATTGTTTTTTCTGTCATTAAAATCCCTTCTATCTTATTGCGGCAATGGTTTAGTTCTTCTGTTTTTCAGATATTCAGTCAACGCCTCATCAATCACCTGTTTGATATCTTTTCTGTCCCAGTATGAAATCGATTTTATTTTCTCAAGATACTCTTCTCTGACTATAAATGTGGCTCTAATCCAGCCCTCTTTCAGACCAAGTTTTGTTTTCGGGATATCTTTCTTCTTTTGAATTAATTTTACCCGGGCTGCTTCGCCTTTTATCTCTTTCCTGCTATCTTTTATCCAGCTTAGCGGGTCTGAACCCAATCTTGTTTGTTTCTTTTCCATAATTTTTCCTTTTTTTACAATTTTCTTTCAAGTATTTCCCTGCTTAAAGTGAAATAATCTTCAGAGCCGTAACTCTCGGGCTTGTATTCGTAAATTGTTTTACCGAAACTGGGCGCCTCTGCGAGGGAAATATTCTCCCTTATCAGGGTTTTGAAAAATTGTTCTCCAAAGTATTCTCTTATTCTTTCCACGACTTCCCTGTTAAGCCTTTTTCTTCCGTCAAACCTCGTTCCTATAATACCGGTAATCTTTATTTCATGGTTTAATCTCTTGCGAACAATTTCTATGGTCTCAAGAAGTTTACTGATTCCCTGAAGCGCAAGAAATTCGGTTTGAAGCGGAATGTAGATATCACCCGCGGTCGTGAGAGCGTTCAAAGTCAAAAGGCCTAAACTGGGAGGGCTATCTATAAAGACATAGTCAAAATCTCCCGCAGAAGCAAGACACTCCTTTAAAAGAAATTCCCTGCCTGCGATGCCTCCAAACTCAAGATCAGCGCCTGAAAGATCAAGGGAAGATGGCAGAACAAAAAACTCGCCCGAATATCTCGAATGCTTTGAAAAAGGGAGGAAAACATCTATCGAACGGGAAATAATGGCGTCAGATGTCGCAATGTCTCCTTTCAAAACATTATATATTGTCTTATCAAGCTGGTGCGCCTTGATTCCCACGCTGTATGTGAGGTGCGCCTGAGGATCAAGATCAATAAGAAGCACCTTTTTTTCCAGCAAGCAGAGTCCGGCGCCAATATTCACAGCGGATGTCGTTTTTCCAACTCCGCCTTTCTGATTGATTATGGCTATAAGCTTCATTTTTTGCCGCTGTGTAAGCTTTGTTTACATATTAAACCGTAAAAACAGAAAAAGTCAATAGCCTGCACCATTAATCCACTCTTTTTTAAGAGAAATCAGGAGGGATTTCTAAAATCGCCCTGTGTAATCTTTTATAAAGGGGAGAGAAGGCAAAAACGAGATAATACTAAAGACACAAAACAGTTCTATCCCTGTCGTCAAAATTTCATAATGCAAAATTCTGTGATAGAATAATACCTAAAAAGGGGGGGGTATGATTGAAGAAAAAATCTCTGTCAGAGCAAAAGGAATAAAACCATCAAGCACGCTTGCGGTAAACAGGAAAGCAGCCGAGCTCATCGCCGCTGGAGAAAAGGTTATCAATCTTTCTGTTGGAGAACCGGATTTTGATACTCCCGATTACATAAAACAGGCATGCATCAAGGCGATAAACGATGGCTTCACAAAATACACTGACAGTTCTGGCATCAAACCCTTAAGACAGGCAATATGCGAAAAATTCAAGATGGATAATGGCCTCGATTATGAGCCTGACCAGATAGTTGTTTCATGCGGAGCAAAGCATAGCCTGTTTAATGTAATAATTGCCATCTGCGATGAAGACGACGAAATAATTATTCCAGCACCTTACTGGGTTAGCTACCCGGAAATGGTGAAGCTTGCCGGCGGTAAATGCATATTCTGCAGATTTAATAGCGATTACAAAATAGACATCGAGCATCTCAAATCCATTATTACAAAAAAAACAAAGGCATTGATTCTCAACAGTCCATCAAATCCGACAGGAATCGTGTACACAAAAGAGGAACTTGAAAAAATTGCTGAAATCGCCTGCAGAAACAAAATAATTGTAATAGCCGATGAGGTATACGAAAAACTTGTCTACGAAGGGAAAAAACATATCAGCATCGCATCTCTGAATGACGAGATAAAAAAATTGACTGTCGTGGTAAATGGCGTATCAAAAACATACGCGATGACAGGATGGCGAATAGGATATCTTGCGACTGAAATTCCACTCGCGAAAGCAATAGCAAACATCCAGAGTCAGACAACATCAAATCCAACATCATTTGTTCAAAAAGCAGCGATGGAAGCCATACTGGCCGATCAGGCGCCTGTTAGAAAAATGGTTGAAGAGTTTGAAAAGAGAAGAAACTACATTATCAAAAATATTTCACCTCTTATCCAATACTGCAGACCTGACGGAGCATTCTATCTTTTTCTGAAAATCGGGCAGATGACATCAACGGAACTTGCTCAAAAACTTCTCACTGAAGAAAAACTTGCCACTGTGCCTGGCGATGATTTTGGCGCTGAAGGATATATAAGAATTTCTTTTGCCTGCAGTATGGAAAACATAAAAGACGCAATAAGCCGGTTGAACCGTTTTGCTGAAAGGATAAGAAAATGAAAATATTGATGACAATAGTGGCGTTATTTCTGTTTTCTATTAGTAATGCTTTCTCTCAGGAAACAGGAATTGACCTGAATTACAAATTTCCTGAACTTGAAAATCTTGAATATAAGGTCGTTATAAACGGCGCTGCCGGGTGGTCCTCCTTTGATGAAAAACCGATGAATTTCAAGGTGAAAGTGGAATTTCTTATGGAAATGCTGAACCTTGGAGAAATAGAAGGATTGTATCAAATAAAAATGTCTGCGAGAAAATCAAAAATTCTTGTTAACGAAGAGGCATTTGAAGACATCACAAATTCTGAAACTGCTCTATCCTCTTTTATTCCCCAGATGCTTCTTCAAATTGATAAAAAGGGGAAAATTCACAAGACAACTATTTTGAAACCTGGAATCCTGGACTTTGTGCCTTTTTTGAGTTTATTTCCCTGCTTTCCTGATACCCTGACGGCTGGAAAAAGATGGACGCAAAAAATTGAATCTTTTAAATTGCCGTCTGGAAAAATGCCGCAGCTTGACTTCATTTACATCTACGAAGGAAAATCAAAAAATCTCGAAAAGATAAGATTGCTCTCAAATCAGGTTATCAGCCAGATGTCGAAAGAAAAAGACATAGATGCAAAAATAACAGGCAGAAATTCATCCGATGGAGAAATATTATTTGACGCGAAAAAAGGAACCCTTAATCGCGCCACAGGCAAACTGAATCTTGATGTAAATTACCTGTTTCAGGTTCCTGATCCGGATAAAAAAGGGAAATTCCTGCCTATGCCGATGAGAATAACGTTAAATCTAAATTTCTCATTCATCGCGGTTAACTGACACAAATTTGAGTAAAATATACTTCATAATTTTTTCAAAAAACCCTTCACAGGATTTCAGAAATCAGCTCGGGTTCGTTTCCTTCAAATTCAGAATTACGAATCAAACTGAAAAAAACTCCTAACATCGCAAGGGCAATAATAAGAGAAGACCCTCCATAGCTGAAAAACGGAAGCGTTGTGCCTTTAGGAGGCAGAACCTTCACTGTTACGCCGGCATGGATAAAAACCTGAATACCAAAGTAAATGCCAACACCAAAAGCAAGATATCTCCCAAAAACATCCCTGACTCGTCTGCTCATCCACAAGGCAGTAAAAATTATTGCGCCAAATAAAATAAGAATAAACAGGGCGCCTAAAAAACCTAATTCTTCGCCGATAACCGCAAATACATAGTCCTTGTGCGCCTCTGGCAAAAACTCCATCTTCTGTCTGCCCCTGCCAAGTCCGACTCCAAAAAGTCCCCCTGAACCGGTTGAAATAAGCGACTGGATAACATGATATCCCACGCCAAGCGGATCCTTCTCAGGATTTATGAAACCGATTATTCTTTTCCACATATACGGCTTTTTATGAATCAGGTAAACAACCGCAGGTACAGACGAAAGAAGCATGCCAGTAATAATAAACCAGTTAATTCCTGCCACAATGAGAAAACCCATCACATACGCAAAAATCGTGGCTGTGCTGCCAAAATCTGGTTCAAGCAATAATAGCGACATTATCGCGCCCGTTACAAAAACTGGAATAATAAAAACTTTCCTGCTTTTTTTCTCTTCTTCGTATCTGGCAAAAAAATGAGCAAGGTATATGACAAGAGAAAACTTAGCAAGTTCTGATGGTTGAAAGCTAAAACCATTGAAATTTATTGACCTTTTTGCGCCCTTAACTTCTGTTCCGAGAACAAGCGTAAGTATCAAAAGCGCCAGAGATATCAGAATAAGCGGCTTGGCAAACCTTCTCAGTTTTTCGTAATGAAGATTCTTGAAATAAAAAAACAGCAACATCCCTGGAATGAGAAAAATACAGTGCTTTCTGAAATAATAAAATGGATCGCCGGTACGCTGAAGCGCGTATGGAGCACTTGAGCTCAACACCATTGCGGATCCAAGAATTATCAGCAACATTGACACAATGAGGCAATTATAATAAATTCTTAACCGCTGTCTGGAAGACATCTCCGCGCTCCGAGTAACTGGTAAACATATCAAAAGAGGAACAGCCAGGAGATAAAAGAACCACATCTCCGGGTTTACCCTGTGCCAGGGCAATTCTTACCAGCTGTTCAAAGTTTTTAGTTTCTCTCATTTCTATTTCTGTGTTAGAAAGTTCATCTGCTATTCTTTTGGCTGCCTCGCCAATCAACAGAATCATTTTCACTCTACCTTTGAGAAATGGAACAAGCGGCTGGAAAGAAATGCCTTTGTCCTTCCCGCCAAGAATCAGGATTATATTGCCGGTTTCAGAAAAACTCTCAAGGGCTCTGCAGACCGCGTCGACATTTGTCGCTTTTGAATCATCAATAAATGTGATGCCATTGATTGCCGCAACCTTTTCCAATCTATGACGGTGAGGAGTAAAATCAGAAATCGCCATGGACAGAAAGTTGTTTGATATGCCACATATCTCTGTGATTGCGGCAGCAGCCATTATGTTTTCAAGATTATGAATGCCTGTTAAACGACTTTCTTGAAACTGATTGATTGAAAATAGTTTTTTCTGCTTGAAGAAAACAAAACCGTCTGATAAAAAAATTCCATCAATCTTTCTTTTGCTTGAAAAAAATATCTTATTGCATTCCAGACGCTCTGCTATTTGCCTGCACGGCGTATTTTCATAATTTGTAATTGCCCAATCATCACGATGTGAACTGGCAAAAAGTTTTCTCTTTGCTTCAATATATTGAGAAAAACTGGAATAATAATCAAGATGATCCTGGGCTATATTCAAAAGCACGCCAATATGAGCGCGAAATTTTTCAATGTATTCAAGCTGAAAACTGCTCACCTCAATTATAATCCATGTATCCCTGTTTATTTTTTCTAATTCTCCAATAAAACTGTTTCCTATATTGCCACAAGTTATATGAGGAATTTTTGCCTTTTCAAAAACAAGGTCAATAAAAGAAACAGTGGTCGTTTTTCCGTTTGTTCCTGTGATGGCAATGATTTTTTTTGAAGGCGATAGCTGGTAGGCAATCTCAATTTCACTGATAATCCTCTTATTGTTTTCTTTAGCCCGCACAATTGGCTCTGCGTTAAGCGGAACGCCAGGACCTGGCACAATGGAATCAGCCCATTTCACAAAATCGACTGAATGCCTGCCGGTTTCAACAACAATACCATAGCCTTCAAGTATCTTTTTTTTATCATCAATTGAAGGCGAATTTTTTATTTCGGTCACCCTTACATCAGCGCCGAATTTTTTCAAAACGAGAGCAGAGTCAAAACCCGTTTCTCCGAGACCCACAACAAGAAACCTTTTTCCCTTTATTTTCATCTTATTTTAAGAGTTATAAGCGTGAAAAGAGCAAAAATTATCGCCAGTATCCAGAATCTAACAACAACCTGAGATTCCTTCCACCCCAGAAGCTCGAAATGATGATGCAAAGGAGTCATCTTAAAAATACGTTTTTTCCTGGTTTTGAATGAAATGACCTGCATCACGACGGAAAGCGCTTCCATCACAAAAATTCCGCCTACAATGATAAGCGAAATTTCCTGCTTGCTGATGATGGCAAAGAGGCCGACGATGCCGCCAAGAGGAAGAGATCCTGTGTCTCCCATAAAAATCTCGGCTGGATGGCAGTTGTACCATAAAAAGCCAAGAATCGCGCCTACAAGAGAACCGCAGAAAACAGTCGTCTCGCCGATGCCCTGAACAAACGGAAGATTTAGATAGCGCGAAAAAACAGCGTTTCCAACAGTGTAAAGTATAAAACCAAAGGCAACTGATGCCATTAAAACCGTTCCTGCGGCAAGTCCGTCCAGACCATCTGTAAGATTGACTGCGTTTGAAGTCGCCACTATTATAAATGTTGTCAAAAGCACATAATACGGTCCAAGATTAAATGAGATGTTTTTGAAAAAAGGAACATAGAGATAACTTGAAAAATTCAACGCGGGATGGTAATAAAGTATCAGCCCGAGTATAAAACCTATGCAAATCTGCGCGATTATCTTGGTCCTTGGTCTGAGCCCTTTCGGGTTCATTTTTGTCATCTTCATATAGTCGTCAAAAAAACCAAGCAACCCGAGCCAGCAAAGCGTCATAATAAGCATCAGGACATAAATGTTTCTTAAGTCCGCCCAGAAAAAATTTGAAATCAAGATACTCCACAAAACTAAAAGCCCTCCCATTGAAGGCGTCTTTTCCTTGTTCTGATGGAATTCAAGCATTTTTGGATGAACAAAATTTCTGACCCTCCTGATAAATGGTGGAAATAAAAAAAGGCAGATGAAAAGAGAAGTTAGTGAGGCGCAAACAGTTCTTACAGTAATATACTTAAAAACATTGAAGGGCGAAAAAAATTCTGTTATGTATGGCGCAAGAAAATAGAACATTTATCTCTCCAGCGAATCGGTCAGTTTTTGAACAACTATTTCCAGTTTGTTTATCCGCGAACCTTTAACTAAAATTGCGTCTCCGGTTTTCACAAAATCTCGCAGACATACAGCAAGATCATCTGGAGTCTCGAAGTGTCTGCCTTTCTCGCCGCAGAACTTTGAAATTATTCCGGCATCGTCTCCAACTGTGAAAACAGCGTCAAAGCAAAGATTTTTGACTATCCCAGCAATTTCCCTGTGATAAAATTCACTCCATTTACCAAGTTCTGCCATCGAACCAATAACCGCAATTTTCCTTTTCGCCTTCTGCTTCGCAAAATAACGCAAAGCCATTCTCATTGAACCAGGATTTGCGTTATAACTTTCGTCAAATATTCTAATTCCGCGACAATCCTTTAATTTGCCTCTGCCGGAAATTAAGCCAAACTCATAGATACTCTTTGCAATTTTTCTGCGGGGCACTCCAAAATAATCAGCGATAAAAATCGAAAAAAGAGAAGGATAAGCAATAGTTCCATTCCACGACTTTATTTTGAAATCAATTCCATTCCATTTTTCAATCCTCAAAGTAAAAGCATCACCATCATAATCCGATATAATTCCGCGAAAATCGCTATGCTTCTTCATACCCACCCTGACAGGAGGAAAACATGTCTTTCCGCTAAAAAACTTTGTAAAACCCGTATCATTGTTCACCAGAACAATTCCATCAAAAAAGGTATGTTGAAGAATCTCTGCTTTTGTCATCGCGAGATCAGAGCGACTTTTGAAAAATCCTAAATGCGCGTAGCCTGCGGATGTGATTATGGCTATATCCGGCTGAAGAATTGAACTCAAATATTTTAATTGTCCATATCCATTCATTCCAAGTTCGAAAATTCCTATTTCTGTATCCTTTGTCAGTGAAAAAACACTAAGCGGAAGCCCAATTTCGTTATTAAAATTTCCCTGGTTTTTGCAGACATTAAATTCGGTTGAGAGAAGATGCGCGCACATCTCTTTGGTTGTCGTCTTGCCGTCGCTTCCAGTAATGCCAATAATCGGACAAACAAATTTTCTCCTGTAACCGGCCGCTATGTCACCAAGCGCTTTTAGAGTATCAGAAACGATTATCTGCGGAAGATTCGTATTCAAAGTACGCTCAACAACAACGGCTTTTGCCCCTGCTTTTATCGCCTCAAACGCAAAATTATGACCGTCAAATTTTTTTCCTTTGAGAGCAACAAAAAGCGAACCTTTGCTGGCGGTTCTTGAATCCGTGCTTATGTTTTCAAAATTACTGTTTTTATGGGCATAAAATGCCTTTCCGCCTGTCCATACAACTATTTCTTTTAATGAAACTGGTTCCATCAGTATTTTTGATTTTGTTTTTTTAAAAATTCCTGCGCAACCTTTCTGTCATCGAACGAATGAAAAACATTTTTGATTATCTGGTATTGTTCATGCCCCTTGCCTGCTATGACCACCCAATCGCCTTTTCTGGCATCAGCCAGCGCCTTTGTTATCGCCTGCCTGCGATCAGGAATAATCCGGCATTTTTTCCTTCGCCAGAACACTATTCCGCTGTAAATGTCCTCTATTATTTTTTCAGGATCCTCATTGCGCGGATTATCCGATGTAATGTAAACAATGTCCGCAAGCTTAGCGGCGATCTTCCCCATTAAAGGCCTTTTGCTTCTGTCCCTGTCGCCCCCACAACCAAAAACTAAAAGAATTCTTTCAGGGTTCAAATGGCGAACAGTCCTGAGAAGGTCCTGCAACGCCTGATGCGTATGAGCATAATCCACAACAACAGTAAATGGTTGCCCCGAACTAACAAACTCCATCCTTCCGGGGATGGAACCGATATTCGCAATGGCGCTGGAAATTATTTCTAGTTCTATACTAAAACAATTTGCTGTGGCGATCGCAGCAAGGCAGTTATAAAGATTTCCCATTCCCATAAGAGGACTGACAAAATCTTTCCCATTTAAGGTAAAACGCATGCCTGAACGGTCAAAGTAAAAATTTTCTGGATGATATTGCGCCTTTTTTGACAACCCAAAGGTGGCAATATTCAAGCCGGCTTTTTTAGCAGTTTTTATGAAAATTTGAGAATAGGCATCATCAAGATTAATAATCGCATATTTTTCCTTTTTGCTGCTGGCGGGCAGATAATCCGAGAAAAACTTCAGTTTTGCTTCAAGATAATTCCGGAAATTCTTGTGATAATCGAGATGCTCGTGTCTGGCAATATTGGTGAAAACGGCTGCGTCAAAATCGACAGATTCTATTCTTCCCTGCTGGAGTGCGTGAGATGAAACCTCCATAACAGCATGTGTTAAACCGCCTTCCAGCATTTCGGCAAGCAATGCCTGGATGTCAATGGATTCGGGCGTTGTGTTAGTGGACGGTATTATTCGCTGACCTATTTCATATTGAATTGTTCCAATCAGTCCGGAATTGAAAGATGCCTTTTCAAATATTTTTTTCATAATCACAGATGTGCTGGTTTTGCCCTTTGTGCCGGTGACGCCAACAATTTTCATTTTCTTAGAAGGATTACCATAATAGCGCGCGGCGATTTCGGCGAGGGCCCTGCGACTGTTTTCCACAACCGCAAGACCCACGCCAGAAGGCAGAATTATTTCCTTTTTTTCGGTAACAACCAGAATTGCTCCTTTTCCTATTGCATCCTGAACAAAAGCATTACCGTCAGCCAGGGTCCCTGTTATTGCCACAAAGACGCTACCCGGGGTGACCTTTCGCGAATCGTAGAAGATGCCTGTAACCTCTCGATTCAAAATCTCCTGCGACTTCAAGATTTTTGCGTTATCAATCAGTTCTTTTACTTTCATATGTTTGTGAACCTGTCATTGCAATGCTGGCGTTCTGAGGCGGAACCTGCATATATTGCATAGCACGCCACGCAATTTCCCTGAACACTGGCGCAGCAACAATACCCCCGTAATAAGCGCCCCTCGGCTCATCAACATTGACAAGGATCGCAACCTGCGGATCCTGCAACGGAAGAAATCCAATAAATGAAGCAGTAAATTTGCTGTGAGAGTAAACGCCATTTTCAACCTTTTGACCTGTGCCTGTCTTGCCGCAAATAGTATATCCAGGAATTCCAGCCCTTGCAGCAGTCCCCTCTTCGCTTACAACTTTTGCAAGTATCGCGTTCAAAGTAGCAATCACACCGGGTGAAATCACATTCTCTGACTGAACAAGTGAAACCGCTCTCGAAGGAGCGGACGGTTCTATTCTTTTCAAAATATGCGGTTGAACAAGATATCCGCCGTTAGCAAACACGGATATCGCTCTTATCGCCTGCAAGCATGTTACACCAACCTCCTGACCTATGGGTATTGCGGTAATCGAATAGGCAGACCACTTTTCGACCGGTCTGAGGATGCCCCTTATTTCACCTGGAAGGTCTATCCCTGTCAATTCCCCAAAATGAAATTTTTTGATATATCTGTAAAGCGTCTGATCTCCAATCCTCATGGCTAACTTGACTGTGCCAATATTACTTGACTTTATGATAATTTGCTGAAAATCAAGCGGACCATAAGGATGCGCGTCGTGCAGGATATGGCCGCGAATAAACCATTTTCCGCCCTCGCAATTAAAAATCTCGTTAACCGTAACTTTTCCTTCTTCAAGGACTGCCGCAGCGGTCACAATTTTGAAAATAGACCCAGGCTCAAAAAGGTCGGTGACAGCATAGTTTTTCCTGAATTCTGCGGGAAATCTGCCCGGATCATTCGGATCAAAATCAGGTTTATTCGCCATCGCAAGAATTTCGCCTGTTTTGGGATCCATTACAATAGCGCTGATTTTTTTTGGAGTACTTGTTTCCCAACATTTCGCTATCTCTTCTTCTACAATTTGCTGGATTCTTTCATCTATTGTGAGATAAATATCTTTTCCCCTGACAGGAGAACAAATTACCCTGCTTAGCGAAATTAAAGAATTCCCTCGGCCATCTCTGGGAATTGACACAAGTCCGGTTTCGCCCGAAAGCACATCGTTATACTGCAATTCAACCCCTTCAATACCAATGCCGTCCACATTGGCAAAACCAAGAATGTGACAGGCAAGTTTTCCTTTTGGATACAGTCGCTTATAGTCATCTTCGAAAATAACACCTTTCAATTTTTCTTTTTCAATGGCGGTATATTCTTCAATGGTCAGTTTTCTTTTGATTCTCGGATATTTCTCATCCAGTTTTTTTCTGATTTCAGAGACCGGCATCTTCAGAATGGATGCAAGAACTTTCGCTGTTTTATCTTTGTCATCAACATTCCTTGTGTAAACATAAAGAGTTTTTGCGGGAATATCCATTGCAAGGATATTGCCGTTTCTATCATAGATTGATCCTCTCTGCGCAGGTATCTGATTTTCTATGAACTGGATTTTTCCCGCAAATTTCGCATATTTTTCATGCATTATTATCTGGAGATAAAAAAGCCTGGCAGCCAGAATAGCAAAACAGAGGTACAGGGATATCTCAATCATTTTTTCTCTTTTCAAAAAGCAGGTCGGCTCATTTTTCCTCAGCATGCGCATTTTTGTCTATTCCTCCAGTTTCGGATTCAGAATAATCAATGGACACAATTCTCCAGGTTTCAGGAATTGCAAGAGAAAGATTCATTTTTTCAACGCGAGATTTTACTCTCTCGAGCGAAAGCTCTTTCAGAATTTGACTTCTGTAATACTGGTTCCAGTTTTTTAATTGCTGGCAATTTTTTTCAAGTTCTGAAACCTTATAACCCATGGCAACCGCCTTGCAATAGATTATTAAATAGCAGAAAATGAACACGGTTACAAACACGATATTCAATAACCAGTCAGGTTTCTTT
>JAMWBU010000045.1 GCA_023819255.1 Candidatus Omnitrophota bacterium | reverse complement strand
TCCGGCCACATATTTTTACTCGTTTCTCCTTCCCGACACCCCCCTCCTCTCCCCCTTTGGAAAAGGGGGAAGTATCTTGAAATCCCCCTGCAATCCCCCTTTAGAAAAGGGGGAAACTACGATTTATGTCTGCTTAATGGTCTGTATGTTGACCATCACAGGAAAAAACCACTTTGAACCATTTTTTTCAAATGTTATCGCTATACCCTGAGGAATATTTTTTTTGTCCCACTGCGCCTGCCAGGATTCTCCATCAAAATACGAAAACTCCACCCGGTCAAGAGCAAGAAGCGCCGGATAGATAGATTCTGTACCAAGCAACATGTCTTTTTCTTTCACAATGAGACCATATTTGCCATTTTCGTCTGGTTCCACAGAGTATGTAATGGTTTTTCTGCTATGGTACTCGTCTAATTCAACAGAAATTTCCGTTGAGGTAAAAACATTGTTTTCACCCTCAGCAATGGCGCACATAAGACGGCTTGAAAATGTTCCAAGAAAAAAATTTATCCTGTGCATATCCGATATTTTCTCTCTGACAGCATAAGAAACCTTAAGAGTCCTTTGCATTGTCTGATACACAAGCAGAACAATAATAAAGCCGAGCGCTAGCACCATCAGCATTTCTATAAGCGTGAACCCCCATCTTTTCTTCATCGCGTCAATCTTCTCCCTGTTTAATCAAAAATGGATAGGAAATCCTTGAACCACGTTTTTCTACAATGATTCTTGTTGCTACAAAGTGAAATGTTATTTCGCTATCAATAGCGACTGTTTCGCTAAGGGTTATATCGGTTGACTCAATCTGGTATCTGGCATCAGGGTCCGCTGCGCCAAAATCTCCTGATTCAGCCATAGCGTCTGGATTTTGCAGGTATTCAAACTCTTTTTGCTTCGCAAGAATAGCGCAGGTCTGATCATCTATAATTTTTTGCGCAATTGATGCGTTGAGCAGATAGTTTTCAAGGCACACCAGCCCAAGCACAGCAAACATTCCAACGGCAAGCATCACTTCAAGAAGCGTAAATCCTTTGCGTTTCATATTCATTCTGATATTTCCGGAACAGGAACATACGGGTTGAGTTTTACAAAATACCTTTTCCCATCCCTTGTGTTTTCAAGTTCTATTTCTGAATATTCGCGACTACCGTCAGAAAAAAACATTATGCCGGGGCATCCTGATTGATACATATAACCGTTTACCTTTACACTCAGTATTTTGAAATCCTTTGATATCTCTGAATACTGAGCGCTATCAGGAATTTTTTTCAGGACTGTTTCATCCTGATTTACAATAACCCACGATTGCTGGTCAAGATTAAAAAACAGAATAACAGATTTTCCGGAATCTACACTCGCTTGCGCTGCATTAGAAAAAATTTCCTCAATCTCTGGCAGATTTTGTTTTTCTTCTTCAAAAGAACGCCTGGAAAACCTGGCTAAGTTGATAAAAAAAAACTGATTATGAGAATAACAACCATCAATTCAATAAGCGTGAACGCTTTTTTATTCAGTTTTTGCCGCGCCTTCAATATCGCTGCTGGAAATATCCGCGTCATAACCGGTCCCGCCCTCCTGTCCATCCTTGCCATAGGAAACAATTTCATAGTCCTCTCCATTTCTGCCAGGAGATAAATAAACATAAGGATGTCCCCAGGGATCAAGGGGTATTGTGTTTTTTTCAAGATAACCGCCTTCCCGCCATTTTTCAGGAATTCGTCCGCTTACTGGCTTGACAACAAGCGCTTCAAGCCCCTGCTCTGTTGAAGGATAAAAACTGTTGTCAAGGTAAAAAAGGCGAAGGGCCTGCTCCAGGCTCTTCATCTGAACCTTTGCGGCTGTAACCTTCGCTTCATCAAGCCTTCCAAAGATTCTCGGCATAACATACATCGCAAGAATGCCCAGAATCACGACAACCGCCATAAGTTCAATAAAGGTAAATCCTTTTTTCAATTTCATTTTTTTCTCCTTATCTAAGACTCTGACTGATCTGAAAAATTGGCAGCATTATGCCAATCACAACAAAACCAACCACGATCGCCATAAAAAGAATCATAAGAGGCTCAAGTATGGTTACAAATTTTGTCGCTCTTTGAGAAACCTCTTCCTTAAAATTCGCTGACACCTTTATTAACATCTCAGACATAGTTCCGCTCCTTTCACCGGCTGATATCAACTGAATCACTGTATAAGGAAGCACTGTGGTTTTTCTCAGGGCTGAAGAAACGCTCTGACCATGGGAAATAAGGTCTTTCGCTCTGTCTATCTGCTGTTTCAGGTCAGGGCTGGATAATACTTCTCTTGCGATGCTGAAACTTGTAAGTATTTCCACGCCGCCTTCAAGAAGTATTCCAAGCGTCCCTGTAAAATTGGCAACCTCGCTTTTGAAAAAAATTTCGCCGAGATACGGAATTCTTTTCCTGATTGTGGAAATTTTCGCCTTTCCTTTTTCTGAAGAAAAATATCTTATTCCAGAGTAGACAACAATCAGCCCAATAACAAGCATCGCAAGTATGTACTGCTTTATGAAAGAAGAAACTTTTATCAAAAAAATGGTCGGAAGCGGTAATCTAAGAGAGATTTCAGAAAAGATACGGGTCATTGTCGGCGTAACAAAGGTGAAAACAAAGGTAAGCACCAGGAAACCAACCACAGCCATCATTATCGGATATGTCATAATGCCGGAAACTCTGTTTCTGAAGCGAATTGACTCTTCCATAAATGTCGCAATATGGTCAAGAACCAACCCGAGGGTGCCGCTGGCTTCTCCTGAGCGTATCATTGAAAGAGATATATCAGAAAACAAATCAGGATATTGACTCGCTGCCTTTGAAAAACTCTTTCCCTCTCGAATCTGTTTCTGGATATCTGTGTAAACATCTTTCAGACGGCCGCGGCGGGCCTGCTCGATAATCCCTGAAACACTTTCGTCAAGAGTTAATCCTGAATTAAGCAAAGTCGCAAGTTCTCTTATCGAAAGCGCCAATTCCTCTTTCTTAACCTTTTCGCGGCCGATTCTTGTATGTCTTTCAAGAGAAAGCAACTTTTTGATAAAAATGCCCCTGCTCTTTACAATCATTCGCGCCGCAGTGTCGCTTTCGGCTTCAACTCTACCGGAAACACGCCTTCCTTTCCGGTCAAAACCTTCATAGGAAAATACAGGCATATTAGACTTCCTGTGTTACGCGGAGAACTTCGCTGATTGTTGTAAGGCCTTCCGCAACCTTTCTTGCTCCATCCATCCTCAAAGTCCTGAGCCCTTTTCTCAAACAATGCTGTCTTATTTCGCCTGCTGAAACCTGTCTCATAATAAGATTTCTTATTTCATCGTCTATCTCAAGAAATTCAAAGATCCCTGTTCTTCTATGATATCCTGTGTTCAGACAAACCTCGCATCCCTTGCCTTCCTTGAAATGATAATGCCCGCCTGATGGCTCCAACCCGATCTCTTTCAACAAACCATCCGGATAAACTATGCTTTGCGAACATTTTGAACAATTCAGACGCACAAGCCGTTGAGCTATAATCCCTATAACAGACGAGGCGATAAGATAAGGTTCTATACCCATATCCAGAAGACGGGTGATTGAACTTGTTGAGTCGTTTGTGTGAAGAGTGCTGAAAACAAGATGTCCTGTCAGAGATGCCTGAATTGCCATTTCAGCAGTTTCTCTGTCTCTTATTTCTCCAACCATTATTACATTTGGGTCATGCCTGAGTATGGAACGCAAACCATTTGCAAATGTCAGACCAACTTTTGGATTGATCTGTATCTGATTGATGCCGTCAAGTTGATATTCCACAGGATCCTCAAGGGTAATAATATGAATATGAGGGTTGTTGATTCTTGAAAGCGCGGCATAGAGCGTGGTTGTTTTACCGCTTCCAGTGGGACCTGTGAGAAGTATGATACCGTGGTCGTAATGAATCAGGCGATCAAATTTTATAAGGTCATCCGGCGAAAAACCAAGCTCATTGAGACCAAAATTATAGGTTGACTGATCAAGTAAACGAAGAACCGCGGATTCGCCAAAGAATGTCGGAATAATTGATACCCTGACATCAATTTGTTTATCCTCAACCCTGATAGAGGTCCTTCCATCCTGCGGAATTCTCTTCTCAGCGATGTCAAGATCAGAAATAATCTTTACTCTTGAAATCACAGCAGGTTGATATTTTGCGGGAAGAGCGAGAATGTCATGCAGCATCCCATCTATCCTGTATCTGATCTTCAATGTATTTTCCAGACTTTGAAGGTGTATGTCGCTTGCCCTCATCAAAATCGCTCTGTAAAAAACCTGATTTACAAGCCGTATGATTGGAGCCTGATTCGCAAGATCAAGCAGGTCTCCATTCTGAGCCGGAAGATCCTCTGTAAAGGTTTCGCCAAGCGCTTCCTCGTCGCGGCTCAATTCCTGTATAATTTTTTGCGAGGACGCCGGATTGTAATAATGTTTTTTTAGTAAATTCTGAATTACCTGTTTGTTTCCAACCATAAAAGATACCTTTCTTCCAGTAAATTGTTCAATTTCGCCAGAATCAATTTTTGATGGGTCGTCTGTCGCAAGAATAACATTTCCAGGAGAGGATTTCAGAGGAAGAATGGAAAATGTTTCAAGAAATGAATATGGAAATCTCGTAAGGAGTTCCCCATCAATGGCCTTTTCGATTTCTTCAGGACTCAGATTCAGGTTACTTCTTTTGATCATTCTGAAGAATCTTCTCCTTTTCCTGTTTTATTTCTTCTGCCTGCTGAAATGTTGTAATAATGCGAGGAGTAATGAAAATCAACAGGTTGGTTTTTACGCTGCCTTTTGTTTCTCTTTTGAATAGTTTATTTATAACCGGAATATCTCCTAAAAATGGAACTTTCTGGGTAGTGTTTTCTGTATCATTTCTGATCAATCCGCCGAGAACAACTGTCTGGTTGTTTGGAACTATCAGGGTTGTATCTGCCTCGCGTTTTGCTGTAGTCAGGGCGCCTTCTGTATTTTCAGTGATAACCTTTGTAACCTCCTGATGAAGCTTCAGGCGAACATATTTGTCCTGGCTTATCTGCGGAGTAATCTTGAGTATGATCCCCACATCCTTATAATCATAGCTTCTTATCGTATCGCTGTTGTTTCCGCTTGTTGAAGAAGTGAATCTTGTTTCCTTTAAATAAGGAGTGTTTTCGCTGACATTTATTGTGGCTTCTGTATTATCGGCTGTCATTATCTGCGGCGTGCTGAGAATATTAAACTGGGTATCTTTCCCCGAAAGCGCAATCTTGACATTATCGATCAAACTTTTAGTATTGGTAAAACCTATCTGAAGACCACCTTTTTCTCCTGCTATTTTTTCCACTCCAAATTTTGTTTCAGCTGAGCCGCTGTATTTATCGTGATCAAAATCCTGAATGGTCGCCCACTGAATGCCAATATCCTGCTCTTTCTTGTATGAAACCTCCGCAATCAGAGCTTCTATAAGCACCTGGTTGGTCATCACATCAAGTTCCTTGATCAAACCTTCTATGTTGGCAAAATCATCTGTTTCAGCATAAGCAATTAGAGAATTGGTCGCTTTCACTGCAACAACCGCTGGTTGTATTATCTGCTGACCAGGTCTTGCTGGCTGAACTCGTTTTTTGGCAAGTATCTCATTAAGCGTTTTCGCGACATCCTCAGCGTTTGCGTTCTGAAGCTTGAAAACACGCAATGACTCTTTTCCAGGCTGACCAGGCTGGTCTATAACCTTAACAATCTCCATCATTTTTTTAATATTTGCGCCAAAATCAGAAAGAAAAATAGTGTTGCTTCTTGTGTCAAATGAAATCTGACCTGCTTTTGAAATATAGGGAGTGAGAATCTGGCTCACAGTGTCAACTGGATAATACTTCATCGGAACAATCTGGGTAAGGTGCAGGTCAAGTTTATCATCGCTTACCTCGCCAAGATTAACCACTGGAGACCTTGCTCTTCCATCAGTGGAAGGAATAATAAATGAAACACTGTCCCTTTTTACGATTGTGAAACCATAAAGATTCAACACTGCCTGAAAAACCTGATAAAGTTTGTCGCTTTCGACTGGTTTCTGGGAAATAATGGTGACACTGCCTTTAACAGCAGGGTCAATAACATAATTTTCTCCTGTAAATTCACTTACGAGTTTTATAAATGTGATAATATCGACATTGTTGAAGTTCAGGGTGAATTGCTTCTGGGCAAAACCGCACACTGAAAAAAACATAATCAACAATATCAGAATTTTTCTGAAAGACATTTTTCCCTTTGAATTAATATCCTTTAATTCATCTGTTGAATGGAACGCCAGACGCGCCTTGCTGCCCACCCATTGTCTGCTGATATCTTTTTTCGAGGTCACTAATAAATTTCTCAAGCGCGTCAGTTGCAACCTGCTTCACATCAGTGTCAGGATCTTTCATCATATTCAAAAGAATCCTCATAATAAGTATATCGTTTGCGTTTCTGATATTTTGCGTTGTAGTAGAAGTTGTTGTTGTTCTATAAAGACCGGATTCCTGCGATCTTATCACAAACAATCTGACCGCGTATTTTCTCACCACAGGGTCAGGATCGCTCATAAACCTGATTAAACTCGCATCTGTCCCGAAAATCTGGTCCAGGGCTATTGAAACCATATCCCGTATTTGAGGGTCAGGGTCAGCAAGCATTGTAAAAAACTCAGGAATTATCGCTGTTGTTCCAAGTCCGCCGTTGTCATAATTACTCGAAGAACTCGAAGTTGTTCTACTCCCCCCCCTCATGCCAAAGATATCTCCAATGCCAGTCGTGTTTGTGGACGAACCGGTGGTTGTTGTTGTTCCAAGAGTCATACCTCCAACAAGCGCCTGGACTGCCTGCATTCTAACAGTTTTGTCGGGGTGACGAAGCATATTGGCGACTGCTGCAACGATAAAATCAGCGCCGCCTGTATCATAAGTACCAGTGGTACTTCCTGTCCCTGTCCTTGAACTTCTACCGGTTGTTCTTCCAGAAGAAGTTGAAGTCCTTGTTGATGTGGTTTGCGCAAATAACTCAAGGTAGCCAGCAAAGAATATTATTAATACAAGAGTGATAGTTATTCTTTTCATTTTTACCTCCTTGCGATTTCTCGCATTTTTCCCATAATTTTTGACGGCTTATCCGCATATACGGTTTAAGTCAAAACTTCTCAAGAATCCCGCCATCAATCTTTTTTTCAAGTTTCTGCACATCCGGTTTACTTAGAAAATTCGCGTCTTCATAGCTGCTTACCACCCTTGGAGTCAGAAACAAGAGCATTTCACTCTTTGAATTGCTATAACTCTGTTTCTTAAAAAGGTTGCCTAAAAGAGGTATATGCTGTAAGAATGGAACTCCTGTTGTCCTGACATCCTGACGATCCTGTATCATTCCGCCAATAATAAGAGTTTGCCCGTCATAAACAACTATGCTTTGATTTGTCTCCCTGCTTGAAATCACAGGTTGCTCAGTAGAATATGTTTGCCCGCCTGCTGTCGCTGTAAGTTTTCTTATTTCTATTAGCCGCGCGTCATAGATATTCAGATTTAAAAAGATGCTTCTGTTTCTCTGGATAACCGGCGTCACCATAAACTCTGTTCCCACCTGATCCTCAAAAACATTGAAAGTGGAACTGGTTGTGATGGTCTGCTGTTGCTGTGATACCGTTGCCTGGGGTATCAAATAAGGAACATTTTGTTCAACCGATATCACCGCGGTTGTTCCATTGAGACACATAATCTTTGGCGCTTGTAGAAGCTTAACCTTGCCTTTGGCGCTCAACGCCTGTATCAGCATATTTACATTGTAGTTTGTTATTCCAAAAGCGAAAGTTCCTTGCGGAAGCGTGGCAGAACTGCCAGGCGTGAAATTCGGGTTATCTCCAAACCTCGGTCCTGTAAGCGTCCCGCCAGAACCAAGCGCTTCCACAAGACGAGAACTGACAAGCCAGTCAATGCCAAAGGTATTTTCATCTGAAATGACAATTTCCACAAGTTTAGCTTCGATGAGAACCTGGGAAATCGGTGTGTCGAGAGAAGACACAACCTCTCCAATTTTCATCGCTGCATCTTCGTCAGACGCCTCGACAACTATCGAATTTGTTCTTGGCTCATGAACTATTGTTTGAGTCGGAAATGTTTCCTTGAGTGCCTTCATTATGCTATAAGCGTCTCCATAGTGAACTTGAAAAACCCTGCGAAGCCTCGCCTTTACAGCTGCGGCAGACCTGTTGAATTCATCGGCAGTCATAATCTTGATAACACCGTTATCTTCAACATATTTAAGGTTGTTCGACTCGCAGATAAGATCTAAAACCCTTTGAAGAGGAAGATCCTTAACATTGATTGACACCCTGCCTGATATTCCCTGCATCAAAACAATGTTTGCGCCAGTTAGATCATAAATCAACTTCAGGGTTTGACTGAGGTCGGCGTCCGTAAGATTCAGTGTTACTGGATAGTCAGCCGCCTTGCCAAGTATGATACCTGGTTTTTTCTTGTTAACAAGTTCATCTATCTGAAACCTCGCCTTGTTAGCGAGCCTAATCGCTTCAGTAAATCTATCGTTTTCATAAGCTTCTTTCGCCATCTTCAAGCTTGAACGCGGACCAAGTAATTGAAACTCGGTTAACTTTCCCTCTTTTTCAACAGAATCAAGGTAAGAGGATGTATTGAGAAGAACCTTTTGAGCTTCTTCCGCCATTGCCTCAAGCTCGCCTTCTTTATTAATTTCTATTTCTCTTACCGGCGCGCCCTGCACCTTATAAGAGGTTGTCGGAGCCAACTTACCCAGCCGTCCTTCGGCTGTCCTTATATAGTGAGTAATCTGAGATTTCTTATACTCAGGAGCAAGCCCCTGAATTTGTTTGAGCAAAGATATCGCCCTTGAGTAATCTTTCTGGTAGTAGCTTTTGATAGCGTCGCTGTAAAGAAGATCAATCTCTGTTGTCGATGTGGCTAAATTTTGCCTTGTTTGCGCGGGCGAAACGCCGGCAAGCCAGCATATTGAAACTGCGACAAGAAAAGTTTTTAATCTCAATGTTCCATTCATATTTCCTCCGTTATTATACCTTCATAAAACCAGTCAAGTCAAATTATTCCGCAGGAATATCAATAATCATTCCGTCTCTCGAAAGAGTGAGAACTCCTTTTCCCTTTTTCAGTATTCTAAAACCTTCAACCACATCTCCAACAGTCACCCTGTAGGTCCTCTGTTTCCCTTCAATGAAAATATATTCAATTCCTTCCATTATAAGACTTCCCCTGTACACAAGCGGACACTCAACCTGCGGAACAATCAAGGGCGAAATCTCTGGCTTAGACACAGGCGAAGGCGGAAGAATTTTCGAAACAGTTGCTTCAGAAATAGAAGTAACCCTGGTTTCAGGCATCTCGGGCTTCAAAATTGGAGTTATTTTTTCTGGCCTTTCTCTTACTGGCTTTTCCACTGGCGGCGGAATAATCGATGTTTTTTTCATAATTGTGATTATCTCCGGCTTGTATGCAAACATTATTTCTGCTTGTTTTGGTTTTTTCATCAACTCCATTGTCAATAAACCGCCTGAAAAGGGATCTCTCCTGCCCTCAATGTTGACCGCTGGTATACTGTATTCTATTTCTTTTTCTTCTTCTGGTAGTTGAGCAGTTACCTGTTTCTCTGATGACAATTTTTCTGTTGAACCATACATTTCTTCAAATCTTTCTCTGGGAGGTTTCCATCTCATAGTATAAAAGAGTATCTCACCCAGCCACATCAAAAGCAGTAAAAAGAAAAGTATTCTGAACGCGTTTCTTCTCAGAAGAGGACCAATTTTTACAGGTTCTCTGTATTTCTTCGGTTTTTCGGGTCTTGCAGGCGCTTTTGCGGTCGCAACCTGCGCTGGAATCATCTCTGTGGGAACCGCAAAAACCGATGCCTGCGGCACCTTTATGCCAGACGCCTTCTTTACCGCTGCGGCAACCGAAGTATTAGCCGAAGCAAGAATAGACGTAGATAATTTTTCAAGGTTTGAAGCAGAACCTTTAATTTTTGACGAAATTTCCTGAATCTGCTTTTCAGTTTCTCTCCTGGATTTTTCAAGAGCCGCTTCTTCCTGCTTTTTCTTTGCTGCAAGAACAAACTCGGCCTTCAAAAGCTCTTTTTTCTGAATGGCAAGCTGCCTCTGCCTTGCCTTGAATTCCGCTGCCTGAGCTGCTTTTGCCTGCCTTTCCTGCATCGCAGCCAGAGCAGCAATTTTTCTCTGTTTAAGTATGGCTTCTTTTTCTATTCTCTTTTTAGTTAGCGCGGCCTGATTTTTCTCTTTAAGTAATTTGAGGAATGCGACAAGTTTTTCCTTGTTTTGCGGTCTTAAATCCTGCGGTTCTGGTTTCAGCGCTGGTTCGGGTCGAACAGGTGTGATTTTCTGAACCTTCAATTGCCTGCGGATCTTTTCCGCCTCAACCCTGGCTAACCGCGACGCCTCTGCCTTCAACTCTGCCTGCTTTTTCGCCTCAACCTTTGCCAGCCGCGCCGCTTCATACGCCTGCCTGCGACGCGCATCCTCCTGCCACTCTCTTTCACGCAACTGCTTTATAAATTCAACTAACCTCTGCCTCTGCTGCCGCCTGGCAGATTTCTCCGCTAATGCCTTTTCCTTCGCTTCCTTTATTGACTGCCTTCTCTCCTCTAATCGCTTCCTTTCCTGCTCTGCTCTTTCCTTCTTTATCTGTTCCTGCGCCTTCCTCTTTTGCGCCTTCTCTATCTTTTCCCGCAATAACTGTTGCCTGCGGATCTTTTTCGCCTCAACCCTGGCTAACCGCGACGCCTCTGCCTTCAACTCTGCCTGCTTTTTCGCCTCAACCTTTGCCAGCCGCGCCGCTTCATACGCCTGCCTGCGACGCGCATCCTCCTGCCACTCTCTTTCACGCAACTGCTTTATGAATTCAATTAACATCTGCTTCTGCTGCTGCCGCCTGACCGCTGAATCTGTGGTTTTCTTTCGCTCCGAATTATTTTGGAAGTTCAATGGACGTCTTCCTGATGGCTTATATTCAGGAGATTTATTTGAGGTTGGCGAATCCTGATCGCCGGTTGGACCTGAAATATCATCGCCTCCCCCTGCTGGATCAGAAGGGGATGAAAAACTAAAAACAAGGGATGGCTTTATGACTCTGACAACTCTAAATTTATTGAAAACTGTTCTCTTTCTATCATAAGGTCTGCGAATTGCGGGTCTGTCGATAGATTTTTTCACAGTTGCCTTTGCCCGCATTTTTTTTGTCGCAATAAAATCATGAATAATCTTTTTCCTTTCGTTTCTGCTAAGATTTCTCCATTTTATGATGAAACTATTTTTCATAATTTTTCCTATCGAGCGCCAGCAGGTTGACCTGCAGCAGGCTGAGGTGCTTGCGACTGTGGTTGCGCGCCCGCCGGAGAGCTTATTCCACTGGCTTTTGCAACAGACACGGTTTCAGGAATCGCTGCGGCTTTCTCTATCATAACTGCATTGATTTTGAAATTCCCCTGAAACAAACCAGAACCTCTTTTCGTAATTGCAAAACTTTCCAAAGTAAAAAAAGACGAGGGATTGTTCAGATATTTCATAAATCTCATTATCTCAACACTTGTGCCTGTGATTGATATATCCAGAGGAACAACCTTATAAAACGCAACTGATGAAGGAATTCCTGGCACAACAGAATTAACTACGCTGATTCCTGAATCAATCAATAGATTAAGCATATGTTTAATTATGGTTATCTGCAAAGAAAATAAAGGTATCTGGTCTGTGGAAGGGAATCCGGTTTCCTGAAATCCAAATGAAGAAGGAATTATAATATTATTTTTTCTCGCCTTTTTAACCAGCAGGTCATTTGTTTCAAAAAGAAATTCTTTAAATTCCACATTTGGAAAAACCTTAAATTCCGGAACTTCAGGATAGGTTGTGGAAAAACGATTGAGCATTGAATTGAACCGAGCAGCAATAGCAATGTACTGTTTTTCCAGTTTATTGACGAGCTCTGGAGATGGCGCAAGTTCTTTCTGTGTACGATATTTTCTTATTTCCTCTTGTTTCGCTTTTATATCCTGTTCAACCTTTTTGAGATCCTGCTGAGTTTTCTTTATAAGATTGAATCCAAACCCGAGTATTCCAAGAACAATTACAAGAAAAACAAAAACAAGATTCTTCTTTAGCAGGCCAACAATCTTTTTCATTTCACCTTAGCCGTTAAAAGAAATTTAAGTTTTCCGGTTTCACGATCAAGCTCACATGAATTAATATCAACCTGAGAAAGAAATTCAAGACCCGAAAGCCTCTGGACAAAAAGCTTAAAATCTGAAAAAGCGCTTCGAATATCAGTGGCAACTACTTCACCTTCAAGAGTTAATACACTGATGCTTTCAGGCAATGTTGATGGTGCCGCCGCTGGCACTGGCTGCTGAGCTACAGGCGCGGCTGGAACAGGCGCTGGTGGCGCCGGCTCTGGCGCTCCTGGTGGTGCTCCTGGAGGCGCCCCTGGTGGTGTTCCCGGTGGTGCTCCTGGAGCCACAGGCTCTGGAACAGGAGCCTGAGGTGCTGCAGCCGCCACAGGCGCGGGCGCAGCTCCGGAAGGATAAATATTGTCAAGGTAGATTCTGCTGCTGGGTAATGAGTTGCCTATTTCCATAATACGACCAAGCCAGAATGCTTTTTTTTCAAAAAGTTTCTGAATAACTCCCAATTTCCCTTTTACATCGTTGATGTTCTTTTGAAGAGATTCAACCTGTGGTTTGAATTGTTCATATTCCTTGAGGGCCGTGTCAAGTTCCATTTTATAGTTCTCGCAGGCAGTCTTTTCTATTCTTAAGAAGAACAGCGGCGTTAAGGTCAAAACCACAGCCATAAGAGTTGAAAAGAAAATATAAGGCCTGTTCTCGGCGAATTCTCTCATTCTGAGAATCTCAACCGGAAGCATATCAATGGATATGACCGCCCTGTTCATTGTTCTAAGAGCAATGCCGCAAACCACAGCAATTTCATGTCCCCTATCAACGAGAAGTTCTTCATAATCAGGATGGACATCGCAAAATTCAAGCGGATTTAAATATGAAACAGATACCTTAAGTTTTTGCTCAAGATATTGCTTCAATCCAATCATCTTTGACATACCGCCGCAAATAAGAAATCTATTCAATTCAGGTCCCTTCAGGGTAAAACGCCAGTAGTCGATAGAATTCTGCAGCTCTGTATTAAGGGAATCTATAATGGCGGATATGGCTGGAGAATTCATACCCTGCTCGACCTTCATCTTTTCAGCATCAGGAAACTCAATCTTCTGGGAATCAACCAGAGTGGATGACAAACTATCTCCAGTCGTGGTCAGGGACCTCATCAAAATTCTTTCTTGATGGTTTATAATGAGATTAGCGGACTGGGCTCCAATATCAAGAATTGCCTGACATTCCTGGCTATTGTAAAGAGGGGATACGCGATAGAGGTTATACAAAGCGAAAAAATCAGTGTCAAGGGTCTCTATTGTTAGCCCGAATGGCACCAGATGAGCCATGTAATCATTTATAAGATCTTTTTTGGCGGCGCACAACAGAACCTGAAAACTCTTGTCTGTTTCAGCAATTATCTGATAGGACCAGGCAACCACCTCAATGGGAAATGGTATCTGTTGCTGGATTTCAAACTTCAATATGTCGCGAAGTTTTCCGAGAGGAACCTTCGGCACAGTTATTACCCTGATTAGAAGCCCTCTTCCTGGCAGGGAAACCGCGGCTCTTTTTACCTGAAGCGATCTTATAAATTCTCTGCCCTCTGTTCTGATAACCCCAATGCGAGTGTCATAGGGAAAAGTCGGTGCGTCATATTGCTGGTAATTGTCAATTCTAAACTTCTTACCGTTTCTGCCAGGTACAAGTTCTATCGCCCTTATATGGAATGTGCCAAAATCGAAAACAAGATGCTTTGGCTTACCAATCTTCATAGGATCGGTATCTCCAGTTAAAAGGATTCATACCAGTTCGCCTTCATAAATATAGCGTCATTAACTTTCCCGGGATTTTTAAAACTTTTCCTGCATCCCACTTTAGAAAAAGAAAAAAATATTAATCGCATTCAAAATTGGAATTGAAACATTATTTTTTCCAGGTTCAAATTAACACTTTTGCAGTCCCAAACCATCATTGAACCTTTCAGTTTAAGTAGTTGCGGGGGACCGATTTGAACGGCCGACCTCCGGGTTATGGGCCCGGCGAGCTACCACTGCTCCACCCCGCAGCAAATTATAGTTTATTGCCTCTGGTTAAATTTGTCAACTCTCTGGCGATTTCAGCCTCAAGATTAGCAATAATTTTCCTTGCGTCATTGCCGGATTTCTTAATTTTTTCCTGTCTGGTTTCAAGAACATCTATCTTTTCATATAGAAGCAGAAGATAAACCACAAAAAGATCAATCATATCCGCATGCGGCATTGACATCTGCAAATTTTTCAGGTCGGAATTTATTTTTGATTCCACCTTTTTCATAAAGGAATCATCTTTTTCTGTGGCAATATTGCACTTTCTTCCAAGAACTGTTATTGTGTATCTTTTCATTTTCTGATGGATATCGAAAATTTTTCTTCAAGCCCGCAAATAATTTCCTTCATTAACAGGTCGACATCTTCCCTTGTAAGTTTTCCTTCTTTATTTGAAAAAACAATAGTGATCGCAACACCCAGGGATCCAACAGGTATGTTTTCACCCCTGTAGATATCGAAAATTTCCACTCTTTCAACAATATCTGCCTGCCTGTGGATAAAGTTCTTCACATCATTCCAGTTTATGGCATCAGGAACTATCAATGAAAGGTCTCTTGTTATAGAAAGAAATTTTGGCACAGGAGTATAGGTTATTGCAGAAAATCCATTTTTGACAAATTTCGCGAGCATTATCTCAGCAAAAAAAACATCCTGCTGTTCAATGTCGTATTTTTTTAAAATGCCACTGGAGGGAAGAACAATCCGAGCAACAAAATCCTGCGCGTCAAAAAATTCTATTATTACGCCCTCACTGGAAATACCAACATTCTCCAGTAAATTAAAGTAACCAATTTTTTGCAAGACCGCGTCAACCCTGCCCTTGAAAGAATAATAATCATATTTGTTCATTATACCAAGACATAGCGCCGGGTTTTCTAACAATTCTAAATCTTTTCTATAATAAATGTTTCCA